>NZ_JBEOSP010000038.1:0-91194 GCF_040303105.1 Kitasatospora sp. NPDC096128
GAGGACGGCTTCGTGCTGCGCTACCCGACCCACGACGAGTCCGGCAACAACGTGGACGGGCTGTCCGGCCACGAAGGGGCCTTCCTGGCCTGCTCCTTCTGGCTGGCCGACGACCTCGCCATGATCGGCCGGGTGCAGGAGGCCCGGGACCTGTTCGACAGGCTGCTGTCGCTGCGCAACGACCTCGGGCTGCTCGCCGAGGAGTGGGACCCGCGGCTCAAGCGCCAGGTCGGCAACTTCCCGCAGGCGTTCAGCCACGTCCCGCTGATCGACACCGCGCTGCGGCTGACCGCCTGCGGCGCCGCCTACCTGTCGGCCCAGCCGGCCCAGCCTGCGCTGACGATCCTCGGCCAGCGCGTTCTCGCCGAACCCGCCGCCGTGCCTGGACTCAGCCGCCCGTGACCGCCGTCGGCAACCGATCGGCGTGCTGACCAGGCCATGGTAGCCACCGCCCACGAGCGCTGGCCGGCCTTCAGCATCTCCCACGGCCGCCGTCTGGCCGACTGGATCCCGCCGCAGGGTGATCAGCCATAACCGTCCTCCTCCACCTGGACTGCCATGCCCGCTGGTTTGACCAATCCACGCACGTACGCCGGCCTGACGCTGTGGCCGGAGCAGGACGAAGCCGTCACGAAGGCGTGCAAGATGCTGGCCCACGACCCGCGGGTGGTCACCCTCATGCCCTGCGGGTCCGGGAAGACCGTCACCGGCGGCGCGATCGCCCAGGAGCTGGTCGACCCGCACACGGGCAGCGTGCTGATCACCGTACCCACACTGCAACTGGTCGCCCAGACCCTCACCCAATGGCTGTGGGCCTTCGGCCCCGATGCACTCGGCGAGGTCGTCGCGCTCTGCTCCGACCCGCATGTACTCGACCAGTACAACCGCGGCACCAGCGGGATCCAGGCCCGCATCCTCAGCGACGCACGGGAACTGGCAGCGCTGAAGGCAACAGGGCGACGGATCACCGCCGTGTGCACCTACCAAAGCCTGCACGAAGTGATCGCGGCCCACCGCGCCGGGGCCGATGCGTGGGGCCTCGTCATCATCGACGAGCTCCACCGCGCCGACGGGAACACGCGCTCTTCGCGCTCAGCGTGTCTCATGAGACATGACGCCGGTCACGATTCAAGCGCTGGACCTGGGAAGCGCTGGTGCTCGCGAAGCCTCGGGGACCAGCACGTCTCGAAAGCTGCCTGACACAGCTGGAGCGAACGCTCAAGGCGCGGGTCAACATCTCGCGTGGGCGGCCTGCCGCGGGCAGCGGCCCGGTATGCCTGCCGCATCATGGACAGTGGCGAGGGAAAGGAACCAGTGGCATGTCCGAGACTGATGACGAGGCCGTCCCCCTGCTGGGAGGCCGGATCACCTCCGGCGTCGTCCGCATCGGTGACACGGTCCGGCGACCGGCCTCGGCCGCCTCACCGTTCGTCGCCTCCCTGCTTGATCTACTGGAGCGTCGAGGTTTCACGGGCGCCCCTCGATATTTCGGTCGTGACGAGGAAGGTCGGGACACCTTCAGCTATGTGCCGGGCTGGGTTCCGCCCAAGTTCCGGCCGTGGACCGACACGCAGGTTGCTGCGGCTGGCGCCCTGGCCCGGGCGATGCATGACGCCACCCGGGGCAGTGATCTTGCCGGTCAGCACCAGGTCGTGTGCCACCACGACCTGGGGCCGAACAACGCCGTTTTTCAGGACGAGATGCCCGTCGCCTTCATCGATTTCGACATGGCCGCGCCGGGCAGTCCACTGGAGGACATCGGATATATGTCCTGGCTGTGGTGTTCGTCCGCGAAGGCGGGGGCTCCTCCAGTGGATGTTCAGGCCACTCAGGTGCGTGTGCTGGCCGACGCCTATGGCCTGGCTGGTCCCGAGCGTGCTGTGCTGGTCGACGCGATGCTGGAACGGCAGGCCCGCAATGTCCGTTTCTGGGCAGAGGTGCAGGCCGGCTTCATGGCCGTTGAAGCCACTGACCAGCAGATCTCGGATCGCATCGCCTGGTCCCGGCGTGAGCACGAACACACGGCCGAGTACCGCAAGGTGTTTCAAGATGCCCTCAAGTGACGCCCCGAGCAGGGCCGTTGAGAATCCGCTGAGACGATAGTCGATCATCGGCCTTGCCGGGGCCCGCGAGCGCGGATGGGCGTGACCACGGTTGTGGCGCCCTGATGGAGGTGCTGCCGGAGCGCTTCGTTGTCGTGGAAGAGGGCGGCGATCGCGGCGACGACACGGATGGCCCGGTCGTGGTCGGCCTGGATCCGGGTGCGTTCGGTCTTGCGGGTGGTGCCGAGCTGGCCGATGAAGATCTGCCACCGCTGCCTCCCCCAGGCCGACGCCGAGACGGCGGCTCCGTATTGGTCGCGGCACCGCCAGCATCCGCCCGCCGCCGTTCCCGGCCTGGAGCTGCAGGCGTCCACGCTCAGATCCGGTCGATAGCCGCCGGGTTCCAGTGCGTGGCAATCCAGACCTCGCCCAGGACCGCGACGGCCCCGAGGTGCCAGCGATTCTCTCCGGTTGCCGAAACGGCCGTTTCGGCAACCCTGTCAGCCGAGAGGTACGCGAGCGGCGGTCTCCCATTCGTACATCTGCCGGTCGCGGCCGAGGACGATGAGCTCGGCCGAGGTGATGCGGGTGGTGGCGGGCTGGGCGGTGACGCTGGCGAGAGCGTCGGCGGCGGGCTGAGCGGGGCCGTCGGCGCGGGAGTAGGCGACGGAGACGTGGGGCCGGAAGCCGCCGGCCACTTCGGGGACGTTCGGCCAGACGTCGGCGATGGCGGCGCGGATGGCCGAACGGACGGCGTGGACGGGCTCGGCCGGGGTGACGGTGAGGAGCAGGGCCTCAGGACTGACAATCGCCGGTCCCAGCGCTAGGTCGAAGGCCGGGACGTTCGCGAGGCGGTTGCCGGCAGCGGACGCGATCGCGAGGGCGTCGGCTTCGCTCACCTCAGCGGTGGAGCCGAGGCCCTGCATCGTGAGGTGCAACCAGCGGTCGGGGACCAAGTCGATGCCGGGGACGTCGGCCAGGGCTTGGCGGTAGTCGGCGGCGAGGCGGTGAACGTCGTCGGCGCCGTCGAACACGAGGTGCCAGGTGTACCAGCGGGTGCCTGTGGTCCAGCCGGGCCGCCACCACCAGTGGTCGGCCATGTGCGAGGGGGTGTCAGTCATGGTTGTTGGTCCAATCGGTCGGTGTGGTGAGTGCGCGGGCGGCTTCGCGGACGGCGGTCTCGACGGCGTCCTGCAGCTGCCGGCCGGCGGCGCTGTCGCCCAGGGGGGAGGCGGCGGTGTCGCGGGCGAGGTCGCGCAGGCGCTGGCGGACGGGGGCGGTGCGATGTTCGGCCGGCAGTGCGAGAACGGGGGTGAGTGCGTCGAGAACGCCGTCGGGTTCGCGGGCGAGCAGGCGGGCGCCGGCACGGGTGATGTGCAGCTGGGCCTCGGTGCCGAGCGCGTGGACGCGCTGCTGGCGCAATGCGGTGAGTCCGCGGTCGGCGTGTTCGAGGGCCCGGTCCGCGGACCCTCCGCGCAGGTGGACGGCGGCGCCGTAGTTGGCGTGCCGGCCGGGGGCGCAGCTGAGCAGTCCGCCGACCTGGTCGTGGATCGCACCGGCGAGTTCGAGGGCGGCGGCCTCCTCGGCCTGGCCGAGTGCGGCCTGGGCCTCGCTACGCGCTCCGGCCTCGGCCCAGGCGTCCGCCTGCTGGCAGTGCAGCAGGATGTTGACGGTGCCGGGTGCCTGGTAGCTGAGGCCGCGGGTGGCGTGCTGGATGGCCTCGCGGTACTGGCCGTCCCAGAAGGCGATCTTGCTCCAGGTGGAGCAGGTCCATGCCTGCAGTCCCGGGTCAGCGGCCATGTCGGCGCAGAGCATGGCGGCGCGGATGTGGGTTTCGGCCTGCGGCTGGTGCCCGAGGTCGCTGGTCATCCAGGCGAGCAGGGCGGACAGGTAGCCGGCGCTCGTGAAGAGCTTCCGGCGGTGCTTGAGGTGCTGGTGGCCGTAGAGGAGCCCGAAGACGCGGTCGAGGGTGCGTTTGGTCTCGATGAAAATGCGCAGCGGGTCGGAGTCTACGAGGTAGTCGCCCGCGAACTTCCTTGTGTCTGCGGCGAGTTGGTCCAGGGAGATCGGGCCGACGTTGGTGACCTCGGCCCATTGGGTCCACGCCGCCGACTCGTTCGCGGCGGTGTCGATGAGCTCCGGGCCGGTGAGCGGCGCTGCGGGGGCGGGTAGGGCTGGCGCCGGGACGGCGGGGGCGTGGTCGTCGACGGGGTGGTGGCGCAGAAGCCTGAGGTCGGACTCGGGCAGGGCCCGGCGGTCCTCCAGGTCGAGCAGGTCCTCCATCGTGGCGCCGTAGAGGTCGGCGAGGATGGCGAGCACCCGCATGGTGACCCGCCGGCCCGACGGGTTGGGCCACTTCTCCCACTTTCCGAGGAGGCTGGCGTCCGTCATGGGGCCGGCGCCCCCGGCGGCGGTGTTGAAGTGGTCGGCGGCTTCCTGGAGGGTCCAGCCGTGGGCGTGGCGCCATGCCTCGCGGGGGCGGCATCCGAAGCGGGTGCGCATCTCGGAGGCGATCGACGCCGCGGGTGCGCCGGTGGCGAGGAGCTCTGTACGCAGGGCGTCGCGGTCGGCTTTGGAGCCGGGTTTGGGGTGAGGAGGCATAGGTGGCTCCCGAGCGGGGTTGTGGAGCGGCCTGACCACCTCACCGTAGCGACCCGACTACGCCACCTGGGTCACACTGCGCGAATCCTGGGCGGCGTCTTGTCCGGTAGGTGCCGAGATCACCGGTGTCCGGGCAGGTCAGCAGGGTGACGGGTTGTCCGGAACATTTGGTCGCCGCTGCCCGTGACCATGGTGGGTCGGGAGCGGGACTGTAGAGGGGCCGACGAACTCTCCCCTCAGGCAGGCCACCATGACGCCCTTTCCCGACGCCACCTTCCAGGCCCCCGCCCGGCGCAGACGGCGGCTCATGCTCTCGCCGGCGCTGTGGCTCGTCTCGGTCTTCGAGGACCCGGAGGAGCGCCACCGCCAGCTCGTACGGTGGGGCGACGAGCCGGGCGGGCTGCTGCTGCTGCCCTGCGGCCGCCTGTTCGATGCCCTGCGGATGCCCGAGGAGCTGGGTCTGTCCGTCGTGGAGGTCCTGCTGGAGGGGACGGACGTGGCCGGGCTGGGTCCCGTCCTTCACGACCAGCGCTCCGGGCTCGTGTACGCGCTGATCGCCCCCCGGTGCGACGTCGACTGGGTTGTGCGGCACCCGGACTTGCGGCTGCTGTCCACCGGCTCCCACCTCGCCGTGCCGTCTCCGGAGCTGGGGTGGCTGACGCTGTCCGTCGTGTGGACGCACATGCCGGCCTGCCCGGAGCCGTCCGACCCTGCGGCGCTGGCGGCCGCGCTCGACGCTGTGGCCGGCAGACGCCGGGGCGCTGCCTGAGGACCGCTTGTCCCGTTCGGGACCGGCTGCGGGTCAGCTCGGCCGGCCCGCGGCCGGGTCATCGGACCCCAACCCCCAAAGCACCCGCCCCCCACGGGACGGGCAGGCCGGGGGCCGGACGCCACACCCCCATGCGCCCGGCCCCCGGCCCACACCGGGCGACGGTGTTGACCAGGAGCAGCTGCACCCGTCGTCCGACCCGGCGCGCGCCACGCGGCGCGGGGCCGACCCGGTCCGGGACGGATCCGCTGGAGGGGCCGTCCCGGACCACCTTGCCCACCGACTTCGTACCCGAGGACTGCGCCGTGAGTGTCGGACCGCGCACCAGCACGCTGACCCAGATCACCAGCACGGCCCGCAGACGGGACGTCGCCGCGACCTACGCGGCCCTGACCCAGGCGTGTGTGATCACCGGCGACGACGCCCGGCGGGCCGAGCTCGTCGGCGAGCACCCGCAGCACGCATGGTGGCTGCCCGCCTCGAACGCGCTCGCCCTCGTCCACAGCGACCTGGAGGACGCGTCGGTGCTGCTGCGCGCGGCCCGGCTGCTGGAGCGGCACCGGGTGGCGGTCGTCCCCCCGTACTACGACGAGGTCCGGGCCTGCAGCGGGTTCGGCGTGACGTTCTGGTACCCGCCGGGGCGACGGCGGTTCGGCGATGAACCGGTGAGCGCGTGGGTGAGCGCCGCCGTGCACCGTATCCACCCGGACTCGGCGTCGTGGCTGGCGGACCACGACCCGTTCGACGGCCTACTGGACGGGCTGGACGATGCCCTGCTGGACGAAGCGGGCCGGTGGTTCCTGCGCGAGCGTGCCGCCGAGCTGCGGGAGCAGTGGGAGCGCATCGAGTGGCCGTCGCCGCCCACGGTCGTCCTCGGCGTGCGCCGGATGGTGGAGTGCCGCGACGCCGGGGCCGGCCCCCGGCTCGTGCTGCGGCGCCCGCTGTGGCGCGGGCACCGCGAATGGGACCTCACTGCGGCGCGCTGGCGCAGCGAGCTGCTGCGGGGGCGCCCGGCCGACCTGGCGGCCTTCACCGCGGCGTATGCCTCCCACGGCCGCCCGTTCGACGGCCTCGGTGCCTGGCCCGACTACCAGGTCGTGCGCGACGTCGTGGTGCTCGCCGAGGTGATGGACACCGTCCGGCGCGCCCACGTCGACGTCCACCTACGCCAGCAGGCCGCCCATCAGGTCGCGTGCCTGCGGGGCGCGCACCAGGGGCCGTGGAACTGGGGGCGGCGGTGACCGTGAACACCCAGCTGCGCCCTCCGGCCCGCTGGCAGGCTCAGGGGCTTCCGGTGGTCCAGGAGCCCACGGTGCGCCGGTGCGGGCACTACGCCGTCCTGAGCGGCCGGGAGGGCCAGGCGCTGGCCATGCTGGCCGGCGACCTGAACGCCAGCCAGATCGCTCAGCGCGCCCGCTGGTCGTACGGCTCGACGCTCGCCCGCCTGCGGGAGCTGCTGCGCAGCCTGGGGGCCGCGAGCTGGCCGCAGGCCGTCGACGTCGCCTGCCGCACGGGCGTGCTCGTGCCGCCCCCGGGCCGGCTGACGGCCCCGCTCCCGCCCTCGCCCCTGGCCTCCTTCCAGGCCATCGCCGAGGGAGAGCCGTTTCAGCAGGTCGCCGTACGGCGGGGGATCACGAAGGCGACCCTGGGCGCGCACCTGTCGGCGATCCGCTACCGGGCGCGCTCCGAGGGGAATCCGGCGGCGGTCTTCCGCCTGCACGGCGTGCCGGGCCTACTGAACGCCTCGGTGCCGCCCTGCCGGTTCTGCAGGACGGCGGCCTCGGTATGAGCATCTCCCCCCTGACCGCGGAGGCGCACAGGCCGGTCCGGCCCGGCTACCCGCCCACACACGTCCACCGCCCGGCCGCCGCCGGGGCGTCGGTTTCCGCGCCGCGCGCCTCCTGCCGGTTGTGCGGGCACCGTGTCGACCCGAGCGCCCGGCAGCGGACGCTGCTGGACATGCTGGCCGACGACCTGGACGCGAGCCGGATCGCCGCCGCCCTGCACGCGAGCGTGCACACGGTCCGGACCGAGCTCACGAGGCTGCAGTACGACCTGGGGGCAACCACCCGGGTGCAGGCCGTCGACGCCGCCTGCCGCACCGGCGTCCTCACCCCACCGCGAACCCCGCTCGCCAAGCCGCCGCCGGCCAAGGCCCTGGCTGTGTTCCAGGCGCACGCCCACGGCGCGAACCGTCAGGCCCTCATCGGCCGTGAACGCCTGACGGCCGACTCGATCGACCGCCACCTCGCGACGGTCCGGGCCCGCACCGGCACCACTGGCAACCCCGCGGCCGCCTTCCGCCTCCACGGCGCAGGCCTCCTGGACAGCACCGCTTGCTGCCCCGACTGCACGCGGAGGGCACGGTGAGCCGCAACCTGAGCTCCGACCCGGAGGGCACGATCGAAGAGGATCCGTGCCCCACCTGCGGTTGGCAGATCACCGTGCCCCGGCGCCAGCACGACGTGCTGGTGCTCACCGCCACCGGCAGCGACGCCCGCACCACCGCCCAGCGCCTGGGCTGCGGCGCGGGAACGGTGGAGCGGGACCTGGTGCGGCTGCGGGCGCTGACCGGTGCCCGCACCAACGGCCAGCTCGTCGTGATCGCCGCGCGCGCCGGGCTACTGCCGCCGCAGGTACCCCGCCGCCACCCCGGCCCGCTGACCGACCCCCAGCGCCAGCTCTTCGCCGTCCTCGCCGAAGGCCAGACCCTGCACGAGGCCGCCGACGCCGTCGGAATGGACCGCACCGACGTCGTACGCGTGCAACATGCCGTCCATCGGCGCCTCGGCGTCAAGCGCTTGCCCGCCGCCCTCGCGATGCTGTGCGCTCTGGGCGAGCTGGCACACCGTCACCCCTGCACCAGGCCGGAGTGCGAGCTGGCACGCCTGGACCGACAGCAGCACGCGGATGTGCGGCAGGACGCCGAGGAGGCGGCCCGCCAGTGGGCCGACGCCCTCGCCCAGGCCGCGGCGCAGCGTGCCGAGTTCCAGGGTGCCCGCGCCGAGCTCCAGCGTCTCACGGCCGAACTCGCGCTCACCCGGGCCCAGTTGGATGCCGTGCGGCACGAGATGGACCGGGCGCTGGAGTCCTGCCGGACGGCGGCCAAGCAGGCCCGGTCGGTGAGTGACCTGGCCGACGGCGCGGCCGAGGGCGCGGGCGCGGTCCGTGTCGAGGTCAACGAGCTCCGAGCCCAGGTGCGGGCTGCCGGCCGTGAGGCGCAGTGGGCGCGCAGCATCGCGCACGACCTGCGGCAGGACAGCGCGGTGGTGCGGGAGGGCATCGCCGAGGTGGACAAGGGCCGGGCCCAGCTCGCGGCCGGCTGGCTCGACCTGGCTGCCGCCCGCGAGAACGCCGCCAAGGCCCCGGACGCGACGCGGCCACCGCCCGTGCCGCGCACGCCGATCCCCCTGCAGCACCGGCCCTGGCACCGCAGCGGGCCGGTCACTCCTGAGCGAGACGAGAGCCGATCATGAGGATCGCCCTGCCCGTCTCCACCCGCACCGACCCCGGCGCCGGCCCGCTCACCACCAGCGACCTGCGCCCCGCCGTCACCACCACCGAACTGCCTGGCAGCTCCTGCACCCTGGGGCCCCTCCCTCGCGCATCAGGCGATCATGCGCCCGGACACCACCATCCTCATGCTCCGAGGCCCCTGCACCGCCACCGCCCACACAGCCAACGACCGCATCCCCCCGGTCTCGTCCTGCCCCGGCCCCTCGACGGCGCCCCGCCCCAGCCCTCCCGCCTCATGACCGACAGGGAGCACCTCGCCCTGTACGAGGCCCTCGCGGCGGCCGGCGTCATCGGCCTCCTGCCGCCCAGCCGGTGACCGCCTTCCCAACGACCGATCGGACCGACCACGTGCTGCTCCAGTGCCACTCCGACATCGACCCGCTGCTGCCGCCGGGCCGCTGCAGCTACGCCCAGGTCGTGATCCGCGACCCGGCCGGCAACGTCTTCCAGGTCACCGACAACGAGGACGACGACCTCGGATGGGAAGTCCCGACCTGGCGTGCCCGCAAGGACCAGGCGCCGCACGAAGCCGCGCAGGACGCCGCCAGGCACGATGTCGGCACGACCCTCGACACCGCCACCCTGCGGCTGCTCGTGGTGGACCACACGCCGGCCGGCGAGCTGTCGACGGAGGCCAGCTGGTTCGTCTTCGATGGCGGCGTCCTGCCCGCCGACCGCATCGCCGCCCTCATGCTCCCCAGCCCCCGCGCGATCGACGACGGCCGCTGCTTCACCGACCCCAAGGGCATCAGGACCGCACGAGTCCAGGCCGCCCTGACGCGCCTCACCGACCCGAGTGCCCCGGTGTACCTGGTCGACGGCGAGCCAGCCGCCTGACGTGCGCCACCGGCCCCGCCCGCCGCCCGACACCTGCGGGCCCGATCGACGACACCACCACCTGACCTACCGAGGGACCACGATGTTCACCATCCACAACGACGCCGATGCCAGCGCCGCCGACCTGCACCGCTACGAACGGCTGCTGGAGACCGCGGTCCCGCTGGCCACCGAACTGTCCCAGCTGCCGCTCCCCTCGCACATCACCGTGCGCATAGCCACCGCCAAGCAGTTCGTCGCCGGGCAGATCGAGCACAACCGGATCCTCTTCGGCAGGGCCATCGACTCCCTCGAACTGGGCCGCGTCAAGAGCACGATGCTCAAGGCGACGGCCAGGGCGGCCCAGGCCACGCGTCGGCCGATGGCGGCCATGTTCGCGCCAATGGTGCAGGGAGCGATCATCTGGAGCGCCGAGGGCCCGGAGCTGGTGGTCATGCCCGCCTCCCACGCCGAGTCCCACGGCACCGACCGGTTCCTGACCTGCGTTCTGGCCCACGAGATGACCCACCTCGCCCAGTTCGAACTGAACCCCGCCCTCGCCTGGGCCTACCCGCGCTGCAGCCTCCAGGACAAGAACGCCCGCCGGCCCCACGACGACCAGCGCGCTCCGTTCGCCGTCATCGAGGGCCACGCCGCCTGGGTCCAGGTCCGGGCCTCCATGCGGCTGTGCGGCGTCGCCACCCGCGAGCGACTGGACCATGAGCCCGAGCCGACGGAGCTGTTCACCCGGCTCAAGTCCGAGTCGCCCATCGCCGGCGCATACGACCTCGGCGAGCAGTTCATCGCCACGGTCCACAGCTACGGCGGGCACGCCCTGGTCGAGCGCCTCCTCAAGGACGAGGACCTGCTGCCGACCAACCGGGAGCTCCGGGACCCGCAGGCCTGGCTGAACCGCCACCAGCCCGCCGACTGAACCAGCGCCGACGCCGCTTCGAACCTGACCCGCCACGGGTTTCCGAGCGGCCGGGCGCGGAGCGCGGCCCGGCCGGCCGCCTACAGCTCGGGGCCGGCCGGGCTCTGCTCGTGCCAGGCGGCGCTGGCGTCGCGGGTGATCGGGTAGCCGATCTCGAACTCGTCGGCCCGCATGCGGGTGTCGTTGACCTCCACGACCGTGCCGTCCGGGCCGGTGCTGGTGCGGATGATGCGCAGCAGCGGGGTGCCCTTGGGGGCTTGGAGGTCGGCGGCTTCGGCGGGGGTGGGCATGCGGGAGGTGATGGTCTCGTGCCAGGTCAGCGGGCCGTGGCCGAGGTCGCGTTCGAGGCGGTCGTAGATGCCGCCGGGGCCGGTGTCGGCTTCGGTGAGGCGGGTGCCGCGGGCGGTGGCGGCCGGCAGGTAGCTGGTGGCGAGCTGGGTGGGCTTGCGGGTGTCGGGGTCGCCCATGAGGCGGTCGCGCTGGAGGACGTCGGCTGTGGGGTCGACGCCGAGGAGGGAGGCGATGTCGTGGGGTGCGGGTGCCCAGCTGATGGTGGGCTTGCGCAGGGCGACCCAGGGCTGGGCGGTGGGGTCGAAGTAGTAGCCGCGCTCGTCCCGGAGCACCTGGCGGGCGCGGGAGAGCTTCTGGCGCTGGGGCAGGGCGCGCACGATCGTGCCGCGGCGGCGGACGACTTCGACCAGGCCTTCGGCTTCGAGGAGGGCGATGGCCTGGCGGGCGGTCTGCTTGGAGATGCCGTACTGGGTGGCGAGGCTGGTGATTCTCGGCAGCGCCGTGCCGGCCGGGTAGCGGCCGCTGAGGATGGCGGCGCGCAGGTCGTCGGCGAGCTGGCGGTAGTGGGCGGTCGGGGTCTCCATGGTGCTCTCTTTCGGTCGGTGGCGTGGGCGGGTCGTCGGGTTAGTCCTAGCCCTATTGACAGGGGTTTGAACCAGGCCGATATTAGAGCTAGGCCTAACTGTGTGTTACGTCTCCGACACGGTAGATCCGATCGTCCGGCGTGCAGCTCATCACCGCCGGGACGACCATCCGAACAGTCCTCACACGGCCCTGGAGGCCAGATCGTGACGACCCCTCACCCACTCCTGCGCGACACCGTCGGCCCGCACGACGCCGTGGTCACCCTGGGCCCGGAGGGAACCGACGCCCACCACGAGGCCAGCCGCCACTTCGCGACGGTCCTGCTCGCCGACACCTTCGAGCTCGCCGTCCAGCAGGCTCTCGCGCGCGACTGCCACGCCATGGTGGCCGCCGGGTTCGTGGAGCGCCGCGGCCCCGGCGGCGAAGTGTCCGACCTCTGGGTAGACGTGCACTTCCGCCACCACGGCGCGGTCGAGCTCGCGGCCGTCTGGGAGGCGCCGACCAAGGCGATGTGCCTTGCCGCCCTTCCCGGGATCCCGAGCCCGCGCACCATCGCGCTCCACCCGGCCACCGGGGCCTTCGCCGAGCGCTACGCCCCGGCCGCCGGCCGCCGCTACGTCGACGCCAAGCCCCTGGCGGTGCGCCAGGTGCTCGACGGCCTGACCGAGGGCTGCATCGGCTCGGTCGACGTCGTCCAGCGCGCCGGGCTCACCGTCCTGCAGGAGTTCCGGCCCACGATGGTCTGGTGCCTCTACCGGGCCGTCAACCGGGATACACCGGGCAGGTAGGGCAAACGCCGCGACTTGCCCAAATCGCTGCTAGGCTGCGCGCCGATTCCCCAACTCGCGGGAATCCCAATCGACTTGGGAGAGGCCATGAAGGTTCTCATCACCGGCGGCGCCGGATTCATCGGATCCACCATCGCCAGCGCCTGCCAGGACGAAGGCATCGAGCCCATCCTGCTGGACAACCTGTCCACCGGACGTCCCGAGTTCACCGCCGGCCGCACCCTCTACCAGGGCGACATCGCCGACGGCGACCTGATCGACCGGATCTTCCACGACCACCCCGACATCCACGCCGTCATCAACTGCGCAGCCCGCATCGTCGTCCCCGAGTCGGTCGCCGACCCGCTCGGCTACTACGACGCCAACGTCACCAAGGGCCTGGCCCTGGTCACCCACCTGCTGCGCAACGGCTGCCACCGCCTCGTCTTCTCCGGCTCCGCCGCGATCTACGACTCCGGCCAGGCCATCACCGAGGACGCCCCCCTCAAGCCGCTGTCCCCGTACGCCCGCACCAAGGCCGCCTTCGAAGGCGCCCTGGAGGACATCACCGGCGGCACCGACCTGCGCGTCGTCACCCTGCGCTACTTCAACCCGATCGGCGCCGACCCCAAGCTGCGCACCGGCCTGCAGACCACCAAGCCCACCCACGCGCTCGGCGTCATGATCGACCGCTACGGCGCGGGCGAACCGTTCCCGGTCACCGGCACCGACTGGCCCACCCGCGACGGCTCCGGCATCCGCGACTACGTCCACGTCTGGGACCTGGCCGCCGCCCACATCGCCGCGGTGCGCCACTTCGACACCGTCGTCAGCGGCGACCAGCCCCACTACCTGCCGATCAACCTCGGCTCCGGCAACGGCACCACCGTCTTCGAGCTGATCAAGGCCTTCGAGGACGTCACCGGCGAGCCGCTCGCCCACCACCTCACCAGCGCCCGGCCCGGCGACAACGCCGGCGCCTACCCCGCCATCGACCGCGCCCACGCCCTGCTGGGCTGGACCCCGGCCCACACCCTCCAGGAGGGCATCGCCGCCGCCCTGGAATGGAACGCCAAGCGGAACACGATCCTCAAGGACGAGTGATGACACCTGCCCCACCCGGGGCGCCCCGGCCGGCGACGACGATCGTCGTCGCCGGCTACGGGGCGCTCACCTCCGGCATCCTGCCCCGCCTCGCGGCCCTGCCCGACACGCGCGTCGCCCTCACCAGCCGCCACCTCACCCGCTCCCCCGACGCTGCGGTCCCCCTCATCGGCCCGGACGAACTCAGCGACCAGCACCCCGACGTGCTCATCGGCTGCTTCGAGAACGACGCCCGCAGCCGCAACTTCTGGACCCACCAGCACGTCACCGCCGCCATCGCCGCGCACCGCCCGGCGTGCATCGAGCTGTCGACCATCAGCCCCGACCGCGCCGAGCAGTGGCACCAGGAGACCGCAGCCCTCGGCGCAATCCCCTGGGAATGCCCCGTCACCGGCTCCCGCCCCGGCGCGAAGGCCGGAACCCTGTCCGCGTTCCTCTACACCGCCGCGCCCCACACCGCCGCCGACCACGCCCTGGCCGCCTTCACCCGCAACCGTTACCGGTTCACGGCCCCCGGCAACCCGGCCCGCTTCAAACTCATTTTCAACGCCTGGGGCGCAGCTCTCCTGCACGCCGCCGGCGCGTTCGCCCGCCGCCTGCCCGAGCACCTCGGCGAGGACTACCCGGTGGCCGCCCGGATCGTGACCACCGACGGCTGGATGGCCGCCCTCGCCGCCCAGAAGCTCCCCCGGTTCGAAGGACGCGCCTACGACGACCCGGACTTCGCCGTGCACCACATGATCAAGGACCTGCGCTACGCCCGCGACCTGCTGGGCGACGAGGTCCTGCTCACCGCCGCGCTGGACGCGTTCACCGCCGCCGAACAGGACCACGGCCCCTACGCCGACTTCACCGCCGTCGCCGACACCCGAGGAGCGCTGTGAACTCCCACGACCTGCCCCTGCTCCTCAAACAGCTCACCCACGAGTTCGCCGACGTCACCGGCATGTCGGTGGCCCTGTCCGGCTCCCTCGCGCGCGGCGACCACCGCACCGGGCGCAGCGGGCACATCACCTCCGACCTCGACCTGATCCCCGTCGTCGCCACCCCCGCCGACGCCCCCACCGCCCGCGCCGTGCTGCAGCCGATCCTCCAGCGCCTCGCCGACACCTGGCAGATCGAGGCCACCGCCGCCATCACCACGCTGCGCGCCTTCCGGCTGGCCGGCCACGCCCCCTACCGCACCAGCATGCGCCCCCAGTGGCTCTGCGACGCCCTCCGCCTGGGACCGGACGCCATCACCCACCCCGGAGACGAGGCCAAGGGCACCGCGCTGGCCTGGGCCCTGCAACCGGTCACCTACTACCTGGCCAAGGCCACCACCCACGAGCCGGTCACCAACCTGCTCAAAGCCCGCACCGCCGCCGCCCGGGCCGCCGCCGCCTTTCACCTCCACACCCTCACCGCAGGCCTCGACGACCTCCCCCGCGCCCTGCGCAGCCTCATCGCCGAACGGCGCCTCAGCCCGCTCGACTCCACGGCCCGCTACCTCGACACCCCCACCCGGCCCACCATCGCCGAAGCCGTCCGCAACTCGGTGTTCTTCGAGAACCAGGGCCTGCCCTACGCCGTCTCGGCCGTGGCCGCACTGCCGTCCCCGCCGAACTGACCAGGAGCACACCGCATGCCCACTCGACAGCACGTCGAGATCCTGCCCCCGCACCCGCTGCGCGCCGGTTACGACCGCACGCTGGAACGCGGCTCGATCGCCGACCAGTTCCAGCAGCGCCTGGAGCCCGCCCACTTCAACCCGGCCTACCTCACCGCCCTGACCGAACGCGTCGAGGCCGTCCTGCGCCGCGACCCCGCCGACGAGGTCATGCGCTGGCGCCTGGCCTTCCTCCTGCTGCAGAACAACGCCGACGCGGCCGCCGTCGAACGCGCCGGGGACCTGCTCACCGGTAACGCCGCCCCCGAGGCCCGCCGCCTGGCCGACCTCGTCACCGCGATCCGCAGCCGAGCCGGCCAGCCGCGCACCGGCCGCCGCGTCACCCGGGTCAACTGGTCGATCAACAACCGCTGCCCCATGTCCTGCCAGGGCTGCTACAACCCGTTCGCCGCCGAGCAGATCAGCCTCGACCAGGCCAAGCGGATCCTCGACAAACTCGCCGCGCACGGGACCACCGACCTGATCCTGGCCGGCGGTGACCCACTGCTGTGGCCCCCGATCTTCGACGTGATCGACCACGCCACCGCCCACGGGATCAACACCGCCCTCGACACCACCGGCTACACCCTCGACGCCGCCAAGCTCGCCCGCCTTGGGCCCCTCTCCACCCTGCGCCTGCCCCTGGACGCCGTCACCCCCGACGTCCAGCGCGCCTTCCGCCGCAGCGCGGACCCCAACCTCCTCCAAGCACTGCTCGACTCCCTCGCCTTGTGCGACCGCGAGGGCTTCCACCGGGTCCGCGTCCATACCGTCGCCAGCGCCAAGAACCTCCACCAGCTCCAGGACATCGCCGCCGAGGCCGTCTCCCACCCCTGCGTCGTCCAGTGGGTCGTCTTCCAGTGGTGGGGCCGGCGCGCCTCACCCGCCACGACCCGCGCGCTCAGCGTGGACACCGAAGCCGTCCGCAACGCCGTCGAGGCGATCCGGCACGACCACCCCGGCCGGAACGTCATCCTCGCCGAGAGCGCCGACCGGGAGCTGCTGAACTGGATGATCCAGTCCTCCGGGCAGGTCGTCACCTTCGGCTCCGGCCCCCAGGAGGAGTTCGTCCTCGGCAACCTCCTCACCGACCAGGTCGAGGACATCCTCACCCACCCGATCCTCGACCTCGACGCCATGGCCCGCGGAGTCCCCGTCACCCCCGGCCCCCGGTAAGCCCCGGACCGGCCAGCGCGGCTCCTCGCCCGCGGCAGACCGTTGTCGGCGGCACCTGGTACGTTGCCGAGCGGTCCCGAGAAGACCGGCCCGGGGGCTCCGGCAGGCCTACCCGCCTACCGGAGCCCCCGGCGTAGGCGCCGCCCCGGGTTCACACAGGGCGAGCCGAGCGATGACAGTTATGCCGGATATGGTCACCGCATC
This sequence comes from Kitasatospora sp. NPDC096128, assembly GCF_040303105.1. Classification (NCBI taxonomy): domain Bacteria; kingdom Bacillati; phylum Actinomycetota; class Actinomycetes; order Kitasatosporales; family Streptomycetaceae; genus Kitasatospora; species Kitasatospora sp. NPDC096128. The sequence continues at coordinate 16,454 of NZ_JBEOSP010000038.1, forward strand.
GACCATCCGGTGTCGCTGACTGTGCGCAGCGATGCTGGCCGGTGTCGCCAGGTCTGCTGCTGCTGGGCCTCGGCCAAGGGTCTGGTGCTCGGCTCGGCGCGCGCCCGGGCCGGACGCAGCAGTACAGGATGGGTGTTGATGGCCTCGGTGACCTCACGCAGTCTGGTGGCCAGGACGGCGAGCAGTTGCGCGTCGGCCTGATGCCGCGCTGGGTCACGCGTGGCCTCCGGTGCGGTCGCGTCCTCGGCCATCGTGCGTTGGATGCTGAGCATCATCCTGACGAGGAGTGCGCGCACTCTGCTGAGCCAGTCCAGGCTTGGGGGCTCTGCCATGGATCGTCCTCCCTCTCGCGGGATTACGCCGGCCCGCGGCGCGGGCTCTCGGGCCGGCGCTGGCGCTGCGCGGCTTGCTGGTTGGGGTTCGGTCCGCGCTGGGTGCGGTGCTGGCCCCCGGCAGCGGGCCGGGGGGCTGTAGGTACTTCGCCGTTGAGCACGGTTGCCAGGACCTTCGCGTCGGTGTGTGCGGTGGACGGGCTCGCGGCGATGGCTTTCAGGCCTTGGAGGGTCTGCGGTACGGGAACCTTCCGCAGCTGGGTGTTCCGTTGGGTGGTGCCAGCGTTCTGGAAGGCTCCGGACTTGAGCGTTTCCAGCATCTGCTGTGCGCTGCGGCCCTGGTCGGTGTCCGGCCCCACCCGCCGGTACTGCTCCTGCCCCAGGTATGTGAGGTGCTGCTGGAGTTCGTCGCCGGACATCTGCGAGTACTGCCGGGCGGATGCCGGCGCCTGCTCCGGTTCGCTGGCCTCGTTCAACAGCCGACCGAGGTCCTCCGGGGTGGCGAGCGTGCGCCTGACGGGCTCCTTGAGGTCGTTGGTGTCAGGTAGCGGGCCGACGATTCCGGCGCGTTCGAGGATCCGGAGTGCCTGGTCTGCTTCCATGTAGCTGGTGCTGAGCCGTTCGCGCAGTGCCAGGGGCGAGGCCGGGGTGCCGTCGACGATGGCCCTCCAAGCTGCGCCGACGGTCTCGAGGGCGGGGGCTGGCCCGGTTTCAAGGACACTGTCGCGGCCGCGGACCTCGAGGCGTAGCGCGCGGGCGGAGTCGCTGAGGATGCGTGATTTCTCGGGTTCGTCGCCGAGGGTCTGCTCCGCACGTGCGTCGAGGTAGGCGGCGAGTGCCAGTCGTTCCGTGATGGGGTCGCGAAGTGGCATGGCGCCGGCGACGAGGACGCTGGGTTCCCGCAGTCCTGCGGTGTGGGGGTCCGGGGCGGGGCTGACGAGGTGGTCGGAGAGGAGCGACTCCTGGTGGGCGTTGAGCAGCCACGCCTCCTGGAGGACGAGTCGGTCGGGTATGTGCATGGTCTGCTCGAGCTTCGCCGTGATCGTGCGGCGTTCGGCGCGCAGGTTCTGGGACTGGTCGGACCGTGCGAGGAAGAGCTCGCTGTCGTCGTAGTAGCCCTCGGGGCGGTTCTCCTCCGGGGGGAGGGTGCCGCGCAGGTGCTCGCGGTGCTCCTTGATTCGGTGGCTGGCCGCGCGGGCGAGGTCGTCGACGCGCTGGTTGTGCTTGGTGCCGCCTGCCTTCGGTTTGCGGAAGGCGTCGATGCGGTTGCCCAGTGCCTCGACGGCGTTGAGCCACAGGGCCTTGAAGAAGCCGAACTGCTGGGCGTTCGTGCCGAATCGGCGGCCTGCGGCGGCGGTTGCTTCGAGGTACTTCGACATGGCCGTCCACAGGCGCATGACGCGGTTCCAGGCCGGTGCGGTGGCTGCGGCAATTCGCTTGTCGATTCCGTTGAGCCATGTGCCGACGGTTGCTGCGGCCTTCTGCCAGAGGGAGAGGTCCGGGGCTTCGGGTTGTGATCCGTTGCGTGGGTTGGTTGGGGGCTGCTGGGTTTCGGTGGGTACGCCGGGAACGGGATCGTTGCCGCTTGGTGCCTTGGGTTTGGTGCCGGCCTGCTGTGTTGCCTGGTGGAGTTGGGCCTCGACTCCGTCCCTGCCGGCGCTGTCGTCGTGGGGCAGTGCTCGGCCGAGGAGCCGGTTCTTGAGGGCGTCGGCCTTGCGGTAGAGGGTGCGGAGCGCCTCGTGGGCGGGGGTGTCGGCTTGCCCGCGGGCTTCCAGGCTGCTGGCGAAGTGGAAGGCTGCCTTGGAGATGCCCTGAGCGGCGGTGGCGGTGACGGCTCGCAGTGCGCGGGCGATGGCCGGGTTGTCGGGTTGGGCTTGGTAGTGCTGGTTGAGGGCGTTCCACGCTCCGATGGCGGCGGTGCGCAGGCTCTGGATCCTGCTCCATTCGCGGCCCGTGAGGAGCCATGGGGCGCTGTCCTCGACGGCGGCGATGTCGTTGTCGAGGACCGTGATGGGCTCGGGGGTGGCTGGGGAGTCGAGGGAGGCCGCGTCCTCGCTTGGGAAGATCTCGTTGAGGACGAGGTAGTACTCGTCGATCGCTTCGCGGACGGCGGCCTTGGCGGCCGCGGCGTCCTGGGGGGTGGGCATCGCCTCTTGTACGGCCTGTGCGGCTTCCTCGGCGAGGCGCTGGAACGGGTTGGGGGCGGGTTCGGCGGCTGCCGGTGCCTGCTGGGGAGTAGCGGGACCGCCGCTGGGGGTGGCTGTGGCGGGGTTGTGGCGGGGTTGCTGGGGCTGGCGCGGGGCGGTGGCCTGCGGGAGTGCCTGCCCGGTCGCCGTCTCGGGTTGCCGGGCTGTCCCGGGTGCGGGTGCGGGGCTGGTCACGGGAGTGGCCTCCTTGGTGTCGGGCATCGGCTCGGCCGACGGATCGTGCGACGGCTCGCTCTGTACGGGGGCCGGGATGCCCAGGCGGTCGGCGGCGGCGTTGAGGTAGGTGTGGCTGGGGTGGCGCCCTGCTGTGGTGCACAGGTGCCGAAGCGCGCGGGTGGCGTCCCCGTTCAGGCAGAGCTGCAGGGCCTCGTCGATGGCCGCCTCGAGGCCGGGCAGGAAGTCGGGGCCGGGCGCCAGGCGGGGTGCCGTGTCCGTGATGATGGTGAGGAACTCCTGCCGGGTGATCGGGCCGGCGTCCGTGTCGAGCCGCTCTGGCAGTGTCTGGCTCCAGTGGGTCAGCCAGGTTGTGGTGCCGACGGGCCCGACCGGTTGGATGGGCTCCGTGTCCCGCTCTGCGGGTAGAGCGGGCTGCGCCCCGGGCGCGGGGGGTGTGCTTGTCGCCGTCGTGGACGCGGGTTGGTTGTGCTGGGAGGAGAGCGCTTCGGCAGGGGGCTCGTCGGTGGGAACGGCCGGTTCCTCCCTGGTGGTGGGTGTGGGGGTGTGGTCGGCCATGACTGCCCGCAGTTCGCGCATGTAGGCGGTGCTCGCCTGCACGTCGGCGAGGTGCGAGAGCTCCCGTTCGATCTCGTCGGCGACCTGCCGCGTGTCGACGCTGGCTGCCAGGCGCGGGAGCTGTCGGCGGATCTGCTCGGGCTGTCCGGTGGACAGGATCAGCCGGGCGATCTCCTCTGGCAGCGCGTGCGTACGGTTCGCATACAGGGTGACCGTGGCGTCGAGGACGGCGTCGAAGGCGGGCTGGACACGTTGCCGCAGGAGTTGCTGGAGCTGCCACGGCCCTTGGGTCTTGTGGATGTGGGCGGGGTCGTTCTTGGGCTTGCCCTTCTCGGAGGCAGGCAGTCGGACCGCCCAGATCTGGCCTTGCCAGTTCTGGCTCCGGAACTTCTCCCAGGCGGCCCGAAGGGCTTTGTCCCCGGCGTCGTCGGGGTCGAAGACGAGGACGACTCGGCGTGTGTCGTCGATGCCGGCGAGTAGTTGGACTTGTTCCTCGGTCAGGGCGGTGCCGCAGGGTGCGACGGGGATGGCCGGGCGGTCGCCGCGGGTGATGCCGGCGGCAGTGAGCGCTGCGAGGTCGAATCCGCCTTCGCAGATGATGACGGATCCCTCAGTGGCCAGGAGTTGGCGGTGGTGGCCGAGTCCGAGAAGGGAGGTCTTCTTGGTGAAGATCTCGGTGTTACGGGTGTTCAGCCACTTTGGGGTCTTCTCCCTTTCGGCGAGTGCGCGGCCGGTGAAGGCGATGACGGCGCCGTCCGGGTCGAGGATGGGGAAGGTGATGCGGTTGCGCAGGGTGTCGAGGAGGCTGTGCTGGCCTTCGTAGCTGACGCCGGAGGCGAGCAGTTCGGTGTCAGTGAAGCCGCGGGCGCGCAGGGCCTCGGTGAGGCGGGCTTCCCCCGGGGCGAAGCCGAGTCCCCAGAACTGGGCGGTCTCGCTGTCGGCGGGCAGTCCGCGGCCGGCGAGGTACCTGCGGGCGGGCTCCGAGCGCGGGCCATCGGCGAGGTGTCCGGTGAGGAGTTCCTGGGTCGCAGCGAGGACCTGCAGGAGCCTGTCGGGGTCGGGAGCGGACAGGTCTGCCGTGGTGTGCGTGTGGATCTGAGCCCAGACGTCCTGCGGGTCGCGCGCCTGAAGGTCGGTGAGGCCCCATCGTGGGGCGTTCAGGTCGGGTTCCTGGTCGAAGGATGCCGCCACGACCGGTCCGGCTGGGCTGTCGAGCAAGGTGGTGTGGAGGATCCGGCCGTCGATCTCGGGCCCGGTCTGGGGGGCGAACAGCCAGCGGGCCGTCGAGAGTTCGACGCTGCCCACCATGTCCTGGTATTCGGTGAGCCGGACGGTGAGCGCGTGGTGCAACAGCTCTTGGGGGCTGCTGGCCTGGTGTACGCCGTCGGGCGCATCGCCTCCCGTGGGTGGGGTGTCGGTGTCCGTCGGGCCGCTCGGCTGGTGCGTGGCGGTGGGCGCGGCGGGTTCAGGGTGTGTTGTCGCGAGGGTCTGCTCCTGGGTGGGGGCAGTGGGGTGGTGGGTGGTGGAGGCGATGTGGGTGGCGGTCGGCTCTTCCTGGACGGTGGCGGACTCGGGTGCGCTCTCGTGGTGCGGGGCGGGCTCCGGCGCCGGTTTCGCGTCGGGGGCGGACTGGGCGGCTGTGGGCTCGTCGGCGAAGGCCCGACGGGGTTCGGCCGGCTGCTGAGCCTGGTCGGGGCTCTCTTCGGCAGGAGCAGGTGGTGCCGCCGGCGCGGGTTCGGCAATCGGAGCAGGGGCAGCTGCCTCGACAGCCGTTTCCGCTCGGCTCTGAGACAGCACCGTCTCGGCGGCGGGGGCCGGTTGGGCCGCTGCCGCGGCCTGTTCTTCGGCGGCGGGCACGGCGGTCGGGGCCAGGGCGAGGGGCTTGTTGCGGGGGAAGACCCGGTGCTGCGTCCCGTTCTCGGTCTCCAGGGTGAGGAGCACTGCGCCGAGGGCGTCGACGTGGGTGCCGGTCACCGTCACGTCCTGGCGGTTGGTGGTCGGGTCGGCGATCGAGATGCGGTCACCGTCCCGCAGCTGGTCGGCGTAGGCCAGGCCTTCCGGCGCTTCGCCTCGCCCAGGGGACGGTTCGTACTCTTTCCATTGTGTGACGAAGCGTGAGGAGGGGTGGTTGTGGGCGCTGTCGAACTCGGCTCGGGCCTTGACCAGGAGACGGTCCAGGGTTCCGGGGATCTCGCCCAGCGCTTCAAGGCGTTGCGCGGCGCTCTCGGCGAGGAGCGGGTCTGTCCAGTCGAGCCGGGGTACGGCGCCGGACAGCGGCGGTTGGTGGAGCAGGAGCGCCGCCGTGGCCGCGAACTCGCGTGCGTCCGCTTTTGTATCGAAGCGCCCCATGGCCGGCGGCAGGTGGTCGAATCCGCCGCCTGTGGGCAGGAGGTCCCACTTGTTGTCGATGCGAGTGGCGTAGAAGAGGCCGTCGAGGACGACGTCGACGTCGCGGGCCTGGAGCGCGCGCTGGAGGGTCTCGCGCCGGGGGCCGCTCGCCGCTTCGGCCAGCCGTTGAAGGCTGGCCCGCGCGTCCTGCTGGGTGGGGCGTGGCCGTTGGGGTGCCGCAGGGTAGGTGAGCCTGCCTTGGCCGGGCCGGACGCGGACGACGTCGATGTGCGGGAGGTCGCTGGTCGCCACCTCGTAGCGTCCGCCGCGCTGCGGCTGCGCGGTGATCCCGGGAGCGGTGCGGTGGACACGGAGGGGTCCGCCGGTCGCGATGTACGCGGGTTGCAGCACCTCGGCCACCGCACTTGACCATGCCTTGATGTCCCGCTGCAGGCGGCTCGGGTCGATGGCGTGGTGCCAGAACGGCTCGGCGAAGACCGGGGTGTTGCGCCAGCCGGGGTGGGTGTGGTCGAAGGCGTCGGCGGCGGCGAGGTTCTGTTCGGTGTGCTCGGGCCCGCGTGCCGCGCAGCACAGGCATGCGCCGCGGTGGGAGGTTCCGTCGGTCTCGACTGTCGCCCAGTGGGCCACGCCGTCGGGGGCGTCGTCGGGGATGGCTGCGGGGTGGCCGTCGGCGATGCGCCACAGCGGCGGCACCGCGACGGCTGGGCGTTCGGCGCTGACCGGCCTGGTGGGAGCTGTGGTCCCGGCCGGGGCGGATACGAGGTCCGGCTCAAGGGCCGGCCGGATCGGGTCGGCGGTGTCGAAGGCAAGCGGCGCCTGCCCGTTGTCGTTCGGCCCAGCTGAAGGGTTGCTGGTGTGGTGGTCCGTGTCCTTGTCGGCGCTTGTCGGCGCCTGTCCTTCGGGGGGAACCGGGCCGGTGTGGCCTGCGGCCAGCGGCTGCGGTTCAGGGGTCGCCATGGGCTGCGCGTCGGAGGTGGCCTGTGCCTGCTCTTGTTCGACGGCCTCGGGGGTATCCGGCAGGGGGACGGATGCGCCGTTCTCGTCGAGGCCCGGGACGGCGGACAGCGCGCTCGCCATGGCCGTCGGAAGATCGCGGCCCCTGCTGTCCCTGAACTCGCGCCACAGCTCGCCGAAGTTCTGGGCGTCCCAGGACACCGGCCTGCCCTGGTGGTCGACGAGCGACTCGAGGACCTCGGCGATCTGCTCCGCGTGTTCGTGGGAGGCTGCCCGGGCCAGGTTGGGGATCTTGCGGAGGAACCATGGCGCGTAGATCTCCCAGCTGCGGGCGCCACCGGTTCGGCGCGGGGCGGCGGGAGCCGGGGCGATGACCAGGCGTCCGCCCATGGAGAGCGAGAAGCCCTCGGCCGCGGCGCGGCGGACCCGGGCCTCGAGCTCTTGCCGGGCCGCTCGCTGATCCCTGATGTGCCCGGGGATGCGCATCGCCGCGTAGTGGCGGCGCAGGTGCTCGACGGTGCGGAACCACGGCTCGTCGATGGTGGTGGTCATGGGCGCCCCCAGGCTGTCGTCGGGTGCTGGTGCGGTGGCGGCGTGCGCGGCGATCGCCGGGGGCACTGCGGCGCCCATGTCGCTCAGGTGCGCAGCCGTCACACGCAGGGCCTGTGCTGCGCGGGCGGGGTCCTCGGCGTGGTCGCGTGTGCCGGGGACGAGGGCGGCGATGGTGCGTCCCCATGCTCCGGAGGCGGCGCGGCGTAGGACGTCGGCCGGGTCGGTGTCGTCGCCGGCCTGGCCCGGCTGGGGCGGTGCCTGGTCCGCGGGCACGGCGAGGACCGCCGTTCGTTCGACCGATACGGGCAGGCCGGTGAAGACGTCGATGCCGTGCCAGGGCCCGGTGCCGCCGTTCTGGAGGCGGATCGTCGTGTAGCGTCCGCCGTCGGCGGCGATGCGTACTTCGTGTCCGGCGGCGAGGTTCGCTCCGGGGTCGGTGACGAACGACCATCCTTCGGGGACCTCGAGGTCGCGCGTGTGTGCCCAGTTCAGGGCCTGGTCGATGAGAGCGCCGATCCGGTCCGCGGGGGTGGCGGCGAGCCTGGCCTGGTGGCTGTCGAGCAGCTGGGCGAAGCGTTGTGCCGTGCGGCGCACGGCTTGGATCGGGTGGCCGGCATCGTCCTGTGCGTCGAGGCGCAGCCGGTTGTCCGTGGGGTGCGTCAGGTTCTGCTGGGCCCTGTGGCGGGTCTCGGAATCGGGGTGCCCGGCAAGGACGCGGGCAGCCTCGGCAACTTGGGCCAGCGTGCGAAGGTTCGCGGCCGTCAGCGCGGTGCCGGCGATGCTGGACAGGGCCGTCTCCCCGGCCTTGAGAATGGTCTTGGTGGCGCGCTCGGTGGTGGCCCGGTGCTGTCGGATGACGGCGGCCAGGTGTGCCCAGGCCTGCTGAACGTTCTCGTGGGTGTGCAGAAGGTCGGCGCCGCTGGTGTAGGGCCCGGTCGGGCTCGGCTGTTGGTCGGGTTGCCCGGCGCTTGGCTGGCCTGCCAGAGCGCGGGCGCGGTCCTCCACGGTGGTGAGCTGTGTGGCGCTGCGGTGCGCGTACACGGTGGTGGGGTCGACGTACTGGCCGGTCGCCAGGCCGAGGGAGTGCGCGCCTGGGGTCTTGACACCCTGCCAGTCGGCGGCGGCGACCAGCATCTCGTTGTTCCCGGCCAGCAGCACCTCGTCGCCCGGCTGGACGGGGAAGCCGCGCCAGGCTGCGGAACGCTGCTGGTAGGGCATGGCGAGCAGTGCAGCGTGGAGGCGGCGCCGCTCATCGGGCGACAGATCCGCCCGGGTCGCGGCCGGTGTTTGCACGGCGGACGGTTGCGACGGGACCGGCGGTGCGACGGGCTGGAGGGCGGGCAGCGGATTCGGCTGGGGCGTCGTCTTCGGTGTGGTGGGCAGGGCGGGGACCGCCTCGATGCTGGAAGCGCTGAACTCGCGTATGCGTCCGTCGGGGGTCCTGCCAGCGTAGCGGTCCCCGGCCGGGTCCTGTTCGACGTGTTCGATGGTGACGGTGCTGTAGACGCGTGTCGCGGGCCGGACCAGTGAGGGCGTGTACCGGGTCACCTTGAGCGGGCTGTTGGGCCTGGCGAACGGGCTGTCGAGGTCGATGACGCGCGCCAGGTCCCCGACGGCGAGGGGCGGCGGTGCCTCGTCGTGCCTGATCTTCCGCCATCCCGCCGGAGCGGGCTGGCGCGCGTTGGCACGCTCGTGAGCGTCCGCGACCAGTTCCACGGTGGATGAGCGCAGTTCGCTCTCGCCCCGGTCCGTGTTGTGTTTGGCGACCACACCGCTGACGTAGACCAGGTCGCCTGGCGCGACGGCGGCCCCGCGAGGGTTCCAGGCCACCACGCGGGCGCCGGAGGCGGTCTCCAGCCGCACCAGGAGGGAGGCCCGGGCGGTGTCCGGCTTGCGGACCTCCCTGGTCTCGACGACGGCGGCCCGCACGGGCATCAGCTGCTGGCCGACCGAGCCGAGGTACTGCCCCCGGCCGGGTGCTGGCGGCAGCTCGGGCGTGTGCTGCGCCTCGGACTTGGGCTCGTCCGCTGCCGGGAGCGGGTCGCCGCTGCCGCTCGCGGTGGCGACGGACTGGGGTAGCAGGTTCACGGCTTCCGGTGCCGTCTGGTTCGCCGCTGCCGGCTCCTCCGCGGCCAGGCCGCCCGTTCCGGCCGCCCCAGGGGCGGTGTCGTGGCCCTCCCGCTCCTCGGATGCCTGCGCCGCGGGGGCGCAGTCCTGGGGCGGCGTCTGGCCGGCGGGGGCCGCGGACGGCTCCGTAGCGGCCTCAATGGTGTGCTGCCGGTCCTGGCTCGGGGTGTAGGGCATGGCCCAGGGATCCGGTTCCCCTGGGTAGGGCAGGGTGACACGCCGGGCCTCGGTTTCAAAGGCCTGTTTGTCCAGCTTGGCGACGACCCGTTCGAGGATCCCCCTCCTTCGCCTGTCCTCGGTGGTGTCGGTGCCGGTGGCGGAAGCGGTGGTGCGCGCGGTGTGCGCGTAGGCCCGCATCTGGACGGGCGTCAGAACGTAGCGCCGGTAGGTGCCTGGCCTGAACGTGACGGGCTCGGCCGTGACCGGGCCGGACCGGTCGAGTTCGAGCCGGTCGAGCTCCCGGACCTGCGCCTCGGTGAACTCCACCTCCTCGCTGACCGCTCCGGGCAGGCTGGGGCCCTCGGGCCCGTCGCCGTAGGAGTGGTCGAGGGCCGCTCCTTCCGCGGCGCGTACCGGGGCGATTCCCGCCTTGCGCGGCATCCCCTCGGCGAACGGCATGCCGTCGGGCTTGCCGCCGCGCGCGTCCTGCCCCCACCAGTAGGTCCGGCCGTCCGTGCCTTCGCGCCTTCGGATCCAGCCGATCACTGCGCCGGTCGCGTCCTTGACGAGGCCGGTACCGGCTTCTTCGTCGAGGTCGCTCAGCCGGCTGCCGCGACGGATCGCAACGCCTTCCGGCGTCGCGGCCTGAGCGAGGATCTGCTGCTGGTCACCCGTGTCCGCCCTCTGGGCAGGTGTGTCTCCGGGGCGCCACACTTCGTCGGCGGGGCATGCCTCGATCCCGTCGTCGGTGCGGACGTGGACTGTACCGCTGCTGTCGATGCCCATGAAGGTGCCGGTGAGGCCGTCGTGGCCGAGGACCTGCTCCCCGTAGGCGAAGCGCGGGTACTCGGTGCCGGCGCTGATGCCGGTCTCGGCAGTCGACTCGTCCTGCCCGCCGAGGGGTTCGTCCTCGGTCGTCCGGACGGGGCCTGCGGACTCCGGACTCGTGGTGCTGCCGACGGCGGCCGCGACGCCTGTGGGTTCCAGGACGGGTCCGGGCCGCTCCTGGTCCTCGCGGGCTCGATCCTCAGCCGGCCGACCGAGGGGCTCGGGTGCGCGCTGTTGGGCAATGGCCTCGCTGATCTGGGCCCACTGGGTCGAGACAGCGAGCGGGGAGCCGCCTGGTCCGGCAAGGACGAACGGGTCGCCGTCGGAGAGGGGGTCACGCACGACGTAAAAGGCTGTGTTGTCCGCGCGGGTGACGGTCCACGCCTGGTGACCGTGGTCGGCCATGGTCCACCCGGGCGGGAGGGGCATGGCGTCACCGAGTCCGGGCAGGTCGAGGACATCCTGCGCGGCTTCGGCGGGACGGGTGGAGTCCGCCTGTGCCCTGGCGGTGCCGCTTGTGTCTCGCGCTGTGGAGGTCTGGGGCTGATCGACGACGCGCTCCACGTCCCGGACAGGCGTCTCGGCAGCCCCCTCAACGACCGAGGGCCCGGCCCCCGGAACGCCGGTCGAACCGTTGCCCGCCGGGCTGCCAAGGTCTTCGATCGCCAACTGGCCATGCGTAGGCTCTGCGGTCCCTCGGGCTCGACCAGTCGTGCCGCCGACCGTGTCGCGCAGCCTCCCTACCAGGTCCCTCAGCCCCTGCGCAACACGGTCACGGATGATGTCCTGCGTCCCTCCGGACGCGACACTCCTCCAGATCAGCGGGCGGACGTGATCGTCCTCGAACCGTGCCCAGTTGCGTCGCTCGATTCCCGCGGCATCGTTCGCCGCGAGCAGTTCGTCGCGCGACAGGACCCGACCGACGAAGTGCTGGACACACAGGGGGTACTCGGCGTCGGAGCCGACGGCACGGACCAGGATCTTGCCTGCCTTGTGCCGGCCGAATCCGGGGCCGGGGTCGCACCGGAGGCAGTCGACGTCCGTGTGCTCGTGGTGGCCGACGACCTCCAGCGGGAACGGGCTGGCCGAAGCGACACGGATGATCGCGTGCAGGGCCTTTTCTCGACGGGTGCCGGTGAAATCGCCGGCGATGGCCTGCTCAAGTCCGGGCATGAAAGCGCGGACCCTGTCGGCGCGGTGGGTCAGCAGGCGGAACTCCCGACCGAGCACGGTGACACGTTCGTATCCCGGTTCCAGCTCCTCCAGGATCGGTTCGGTCACCATCGGGTGCGGTCCGAGCAGGGGCGGGTAGCGGCGGGCCAGGTCCTCACCGAGCTTGCGGCACTCAGCCTCGGCCGTGGCCAGTTCCACGGCCTTCTCATAGGACGGCAGGGACTCGCCGCCGTTGGAGTCGAACACGTTGCTCGTGGGCAGGTAGGGCAGGCGGGTCCAGCCCCAGCTGCCCCCGACCGGCGGTCCCCAGTTGTGCCCGTGGACGTCGTAGGAGTAGCCGTGGATGGTCACAATCTTGCCGCGCAGGCGCTGGTATGAGGGCGGGTCAGGCTGGGCCGCGGGCGGGTTCACCGGCGCAGGGCCTTCGGGGCCGTCCGGGAGGCCGCCGACGGGGCCCGGGTCAGTATCAGGCGCGGTTGCGGGTTCGGCGGCCGTAGCGGGCCTTGCTGAGGCAGCGGGCGCGTCGGCGTCCTGGCGTCCCGGCCCGGGCTCCGGCGCCGTGGTCATCGGCAGAGTGCCGTAGTCGTCTGGGTGTGGACCGTCGGCCTGCGGAACGGTTGCCTGGTCCGGCGCCGGATGTCCGAAGTCGCCCGGACCCATCTGCAGCCAACTGCGTCCGGAAGGGGCGGCAGCCGCGGTGGCGGGCTGTTCCTCGGCGGCGATCGCTTCCGCGATGATGGCATGCGGGTTCTGGGCGAGTGCGCTGGCGCCCGCATGGGTCGGGACGCAGATGCCCAGCCGGGCGATGTGCGGGGGCACGGTCTCGTTGACGGGGTCCTGGCCCAGCTGCCCATGGACCGTGAGGCCTCCGTCGTCGCCGCGCTCAAAGCCTTCCAGGACGAATGGGGCAGACCATGTCGTGGCGTCGACGGAGGCCTCGCCCCGCGTGGTCATTCCTGGACGGGGCAGGCGCACAAGAGTTCCGGGCTCTACCCGGGACCACGGCGAGTACGACCAGTCCTCGGGCGTCCGCGCCTGATAGCGGCGGCGCAGTTCCCGACAGCCTTCGGCTGCTGCGACGGCGGACCCGAAGATCATGTCCGTCGGCGAGTACCCATCGACATCGACGGCGAGGAAATCGCCGCGGTCGAACACCACACCGCCGATGACCTCGCCTTCCTCAAGGACCGTCTCCCAGCCGCTGCGTACCGATCCGCGGGGGGCCATCCACGTCCGCAGGTCGGCGGCCCGCTTCTCCTGGCGCCGGTTTCGCTCGCGAAGCTCGTTGACCCGCGTGTTCAGTGCTGCCCGGCGCTGCCGAACAAATGCGGCGTGAGCCGGGTCGGCCAGCGGCTGGTCCAGGCCTGACAGCTCCGCAAAAAGCTCGGCCTCGCTCATGCGGCCCGCATCGAGCGATCCGGGGCGCGCGTACCCATCGGGTGCGGGCGAGGCCGCGGTCGTGATCCGCCCGGCGCGGCGGCGGGCGAGTACCGCCGCCGTCGGGACGGGCTGGCTGTGGCCGAGGTCCAGGGAGCTGGCCTGCACGGACTGTACGGCGCACCACCACCCGTGGACGGTAAGCACCTCGTCCCCTGGCAGGAAGTCAGCCGGAGACCATCGCCGCGCGCGGTCGTCCGTTCGGCGGTGGGTGAGACTGTCTCGCTCGCGAGCCGTCAGCTGCTCCAACGGATGATCGTGCCGGCCACCAGGGGCGCGCGCTCCGTCCCGGTCAGCCTCCGAAAGGTAGACGGGGACCTCCCGGCCCAGGTCCGAGAGCCGCTCGGTCAGCCAGGTCACGCGTTCGTCGCGCTTGACTTGCTGCTTCCATGTCGGGGACAGTTCCCAGTACTTCACCTGTCCGTTGGCACTCACGCGTTTGAATCCGCGGACCGCCTTGAGGACCTCGTGGAACTCCTTGTCCTTGGGATCCAGTCCGTGGATCCGGGTGACCGATCGGTTGTGCTCGATCCACGGCCCTGCCTCGACGCTGAGCGCGGCGCGGTGTGAGCCGTGGCGCTGTTTGGAGTCCGCCCGCAGGGCGGCCAGCATCGAGGGCCACTGCTTTTCGTAGTGCTCGGTCGAGCGGCCCACCACGACGCCGTCGAGCTTGATCACCAGGTCGGCGCCCCGGCCGCCTGCGCGGCGGCGATGCTCGCGGGCGACGTTGTAGGCGATGCCCTCACGGCTGGTGATCGTCCATGAGCGATCTGGGTGATAGGTAATCGTCTCGCCGTCACCGACCTCCGGCATCAGCCACAGTCCGGACGCGTAGTAGAAGAGATCGGCAACCTGCCGCGGATCGTTGCCCTGCGACTGCACCCAGTGCGCAGTGATGAACTCGGCGACGTCGTCAAGGGTCTTGACCTGGCACAGTCCCCAGACCTCGAGGTCCTCGCCCTCACCGTCGACCCAGCTGCAGCGGTAGGACCTGTGCTCCGGCACACCCTTGCGGACCTTGCCCTGGCAGTCCCCCCTGACCCTGTAGCCGCCCATGTCGCCGATCGTCGCGGTCCAGGTGTAGGAGAAGGACCCTGGGTCGGCGGGCTCCTGAGTGAAAACGACTTCCGGGGTGACATCATCCACCGTGGTGGTAGGGGCTTGGCCGGGGTGGAGGGTGTCGTCAGTGGCGCTGTCGGCCTGCTTCTCGGCTTGCAACTTGTCCTGGAGCCAGATCCGCTCGCTGTCCGTCATCCCGCGCCACAGGTGCGTGGATTCCCGGCGGGCCACCCCGTGATCGGCCCACGCTCTCAGGTACTCGCGAGCCACCACATCCGCCGCCTGGGAGGACGCACGGCCGACATGCACGCCGTCGGGGTTGAAGACAACCCAGCGGTCCTCGTGCGTGCTGAGCTCGTGCGGGAACCGTCGAATTGCGAAGACCGATCTACCGAGTTGCAGGTGCCACAGGTCATCAGCGACCTGCTTGTAGGCAGCTTCGGCAACGGAATCCTGGTAGGCAGAACGAACTTCCGCCCAAGGCGTCTTGCCATGGCCACGGGCGCCCCCAAGAACGCGGCCAACATGACTGAAGTAGACGCTGTGGGCAGCCCCGAGGGTCGCGAATGTGCCGAGGTCCGCAATCTCACCGGCATGCGGGCAGACACACAGCGCAGTGGCTGTGCCGTCGGCCTGCGGCACGATTCGACCTTCGTGGGAGTGCCCGAACACTCGACTGGTTGTGTCAGGGCCTGAAACCTCGTAGGCAGGGAGGGATGTCAGCGCTCGCTCGTGCCGCGCGAGTGCTTTGACATCCAGCCTGGTCAGCGGATCGTCGAGTACGTTGGCGGGCTGTGCGGTGGAAGCTCCGGGCGTGGCGGACCCATGGCGCGCGGGCCGCTCGGCCGCGTTTCGTTCCTCCACGTCGGTCAGAATCGAACGCTCCATCTCCCGACGCTTCGTGGTGTCTCCGAGCTGTATGGGCAGTCCCCACTCGGATCCGTCGGCGTAGTAGACGAAGTATCGGCCGGATTGCCTGCTGACCCAGTAGGAGTGTCCTCGGATGTCTGCTCGTTGCTGGTCCCCGTCCCCGCTGAAGGTGATGTCTGATCTCTGGGGCTTGACTTGGGGCCCGGCCAGATCTCCTTGGCTGATCACGGAGTGATGCGGCAAGGGGTCGGGCTGGGGTGCCGCACCGACCGGGCCTGGGTGGGGCTCCGGTCCGGTGCCCTTGACGTCGTCCGAGCGCGGAGATTCACGAGCGATCTGGCCCGGCGGCAGATCCTGGGCGGGCTTGTGCGGCGCGTCGGCAGCCCGGCCTGGTATGGCCGGAACGGGATCGAGATCGAGTCCCAGCTCTTGCTGGTCGGCAGGCCCGGTAAGGGCCTTTCGAGCGGCCGCATTCGCGGATGCGCTGCCTGCCCGGTACGGGGCCTCGCCAGGGGGCATGGCGATGACGTTCGATGCCGTGAGAACGACGGGGAGGTCGGGGTCCAGGCTCTGGTGGTAGTCGCTGCCGGTGAGCGAGCCGACGACGGTGGTGAGCACCTGGCCGTTAGCAGCGACTCGGACGATCTCGCCTCCTTGGAGGTCAAGGTCGGGCGCTGACGGCCCGGATGGGGCCTGCGCGACGGCGGGGGCTTCCGCAGCCATGGAACCGGTCTGTTCCTTGGCCTCGGGCCCAGGGAGGACGGCCTCGCCGGCGTCGTGAACCGGTGCTGGCGGTGCGGCCTCCAGGCGCCGCAGCCGGCGGTAGGCGTCGGGTGTGGCCTGGTCCAGGACGGCCTGCTGGTAGGTCCGGCGTTGGTGCTCGGTCCCTCCGTCCATCAGCCGGTCGGCCGCCTGGGCCAGGGCGATGGCGAAGCGCGCTCGGTCTCCGGTCCTGGCGATCTCGATGAGCGCGGGGTCCTGGGCGGCGGCTTCGACGATCCATGCCGCCAGGTCGTCAGCGGAGGGGGCGAGTGTGTCGTTCATGGCCTCCGCGACGGCGGCGATGAGGGCGCTACGGAGGGTGCCGGTGCTCCATGGGGTGTCGGCGAGTGGGCCTCCGGCCAGTTCCGCTTCGAGCCAGTCGGCGGCTTCTCCTGCGCCCACGAGGGTGCCCTTGAACACGGTGGGCCGTGCCAGCGCCGGGAGGGTCGTTGCCAACGGCAGGAGTGCGGCGGATCGGTCGTCGCTCGGCGGGGCGGCGGACAGGGTCCGGGTCGCGGGTGCGGCGCCCTCGGGGGTGAGGGTGAGGACGCTCTGCCCGCTGTCCGTGGTGGAGAGGGTGAGGCCGATGCGAGGTTCGGTCGTCCGCGGGTGCGCGTCGGGCGCCTTGCCGGGGTCGTCCTCAACGCCGGGGGACGGTGCTTGATCGGCGGCGGCCGGTGCCTGGGCGTTGACCATGGTGCCGGTGTCCAGGCGGCGCACGGGCCCGTTGAGGCCGAGGATGTAGTTGAGGGAGCCGAGTTCGAGGCGCTGCTTGGCCCGGGTGACGGTGACGTAGGCCAGGCGCAGGTCTTCATCCGGTGGGAGGGTCAGCTCACCGGACTCGCTGTCATCCTTCGGCTGCGGGAAGTCGGGGCCGACGCGGACGTTGTCCCATTCCCGGCCCTTGGCCTTGTGGGCGGTGGAGACGGTCAGCTCAGGTCGGCGGTCGGCGGCCTTGGCGTCCTCGGGGACCAGCTGCCTGATCATGTCGATGACGTCGTCGGGGCTGTAGCGGTCGAGCAGGCGTACGAAGGTCTGCAGTGACCTGGCCTCCTCGTTGGATTCGGCGTAGTCGCGGACCTCTTCCCAGTCCTTGAAGTCCTTGAGTTCGGGGTGCGTGGTGCGGCGCCCGGCTTTGAGGTCCTTGGCTGCCTTGGCGACGGCCTCGATGTCGGCGCCGCCTCCCACCATGGCGACGCGTTTGCCGGCTTCCAGCCCTTCGAGGACGGCTTGGACGGCCCCGATGTTCGTCCTCGTCAGGACGGCATCGGGCTCGCCGACCGGGCCAATCTGGGTGTCCAGGGCGGGGTTGCCGCGCAGGGTGAGATCGGCCTCGAGGAGCGTGAGGTAGCTGTTGCCGATCGCGGCGACCCGCTGGCCGAAGCGCCAGCTCTGGGTCAACGGCAGCACGGTGTCCGTCGGCCAGTCCTTGAGGGCGTCGACCGCACCGCGGAAGGAATAGATCGACTGGTGGCTGTCGCCGACGACGATGGTCTGGCCCGGCTGGTCCTGGATGACCTTCATCAGCACCGGGTTGATGTCCTGGGCCTCGTCGAAGAGGATCATGTCGTAGGGCAGCCGGGGCCGGCGCAGGGCCCAGATCTTGATGTAGTCGTCCCCGGTGAAGCGGATCCTGTCGCTGTCGGGGTCGGTGATGTCGTCCCAGACCCGCTGTGCCACGCTCAGAAGCCCCGCGGCGGCGGAGGTGCTGCCCCAGGGGCCCAGGTGCTGCGGCCCGAGTTCGTCGTCGGCGCTCTCGCGATAGCGCTTGATGGCCTGCATGGCGACCTTCGCGGCGTCCTTGGGATCGATCTCGCCACCTGGGTGGCGCACCGCTCGGATGGCCAGCGCCTTCGCCACCCCCTCGGGCAGGTACGCGCCGGGATGGCGCTGGGCAAGGGCCACCTTGCGCTCGATCGGACTGCCGCGCAGGCCGGCGCTGGCGAAAGAGTGGCTGGTGTTCGCGGTGACGTTGCGCGACATCCTGCGCTGCGCCTCGTCGGCGACGGAGCGGTTGAACGCGATGTAGGCGATCCGCTTGTCGGGCAGGTGCCGGGTGAGCATCAGCAGCGTCGAGGTTTTGCCGGTGCCGGCCAGGGCCTGGACGACGACGTCCTGGCCTGTGAGGCAGGCGTCGATGATCTTCTGCTGCTGCTCTGTGGGCGGATACTCCTTCTGCGGTTCGGCCGCGGCAGCCGCCAGTTCGGCAGCCTGCCGGTCCGCCTCCACCTCGTCCATGTCCGCCAGGTAGGCGCGGATCTCCGCGAGAGCGCCTGCCAGCTGGTCCCTGCGGCCCTTGTACCGCCAGCACTTCGGCTCCTTCTTCGACTCGAACCTGAAGTTTCGGTTCTTATTCAGCAGCTCCCTCAAGTCGGATTCGGCTTCGAACCAGCCCTCCTCCCCTGTGCCGAGAATGCGGGCCGAGCCACCGGTCGTCTCGATACGGATCCGGCTGCTCCAGGCCGCCGGGTCCGGCAACGGTGTGTCAGCGGTTGCCGCGAGGGCCGGGGTACCCGGCTGCTCGCTGGGTGGGGGCGATGCGGGCCGCGCTGTGGTTGGTTCGGGTGCCGCATCTGGCGCGACCTGGCCGTCAGCTGACGGCACCCGCTCGGGCTCCCCCGTGGGCGTCACGGCCGCGTCGACATCGGGCGCGGCCCCGTAGTACTCGGGTGGGTGGTGGGCCCAGAGCCTGCCGACGACGTAGTCGATGGCCTCCCGTACATGCTGGGCCTGACGGCCGACACGTCCGTAGCCGACGGGCACACGGGTCAGGGAGTCACGAAGGGCAACCAGCGCATTCGGGTGCTGAGGCGCGATCTCGTGACGCCGCAGCAGCAGCGCTTGCGTGGAGAGCACGGTGATCGTGTGGTGATCCACCGTTGTGGCGTCGGCCTGGTGCAGGGCCCGTACCAGTGCGTCGACTTGCGAGCTTGCCCATGCCCACAGCCGTACGCGCTCCGATCGGCCCTCGGGTGTCTCGGCGACAGGCCGGCGGGCGACGGCCTTGTCCATGGCCTGGGGCGCGTCCGACCTGAGCGCAGCAGCTGCTTCGGACACGGTCCGCGCGCTGGCCGGTAGGCCTTGGACGAGTGGGGCGTTGATCTTGCGGTGGGTGCGTTGCCCGGTGGCCAGGTCGAGCAGGTGAACAGTCGCGCCGAACGTCCTGGTGGTGGCTTCCAGAACAAGGCTGCCGCGGCGTCCCTCCTCGACGAGGATGCTGCCTGGCTGCAGGGCGGCAACCCGCAGTGCCTCGGCGTTCAAGTCCGGCTGGCGAAGCTGCCGTCCCTCTGATGTCCGTTCCAGGACCACCACCTGGGAGGGGGGCTTGGCAAAGGCGATGTGGTCGACGTGGTCAATGCGCCCGTCGGGGTGCTGCACTTTGATGCCGGTCAGGGGCCAGAAGGGCACTCCGGGTTCCCTGGTGGCGTCGACGGTCGCCTCGACTCGCAGCCAGCTGGGACGGTCGCTGTCGTCATCGTGGGTGAAGTCGCCTGGGAGGAACTCGCGGCCGGCGTAGTGGATGTCCAGGGCCCGCCAGCTGGCGGTGAAGGCGATCCGGTCACCGGGCCGGACGTCGTCCAGCCGCGTGATGGCGCCCAGCCGGGTTCCGTCCGGTGCGTAGACGCAGGTGCTGGCGTCCGTAGCGGGAACCAGGCGCATGTCGGGGGTGGTGTACAGGTGCTTGCCGTCGCTGGTGGAGAGAATAAGGCTGCCGGCTGTCCGGTCGTGGAGGCCGGTGATCGTTGTGAGGATCCCGGAGGGATTGACGATCACCGTGCCGACGCCCAGCTCACCGGCGGGGACCCCTCCCGCGCCTGCCGACTGGGACCACAGGAGGTCCTCGGGCTCAGGGTCGCCTTCGGCGGCCTTGGTCCGGGCCACGCCCGCGGCAAGGCGCTCTCCGAGGACCTGGATCCGCCCGAGCAGTTCCCCCAGTTCGGCCTCGACCGGAGACCTGGTGTAAGCGAAGGGCAGGGCGGTCGCGTGCTGCAGGGCCAGCCTGGCCGCCTCAGTGATCTTCTCGCAGGCGTCCGCCAGCGAGGCTGCTCCCTCCCGGGGATCGTCAGGGAAGTGACCGTCGGGGTCCGAAAGGCCGCGCAGCCGCGCCAAGTCCCCGGCCAGTTCCTCTGCCGCTGCGCTTCCGGGAGGCAGCAGGCCCTGCAGGCCGTCAGTGGCCCAGGTGACATGGAGCCACAGGGCCCCGCGGGCGAACTCCAGGCTGGGGAGAACCGCCGGCACGCCCGGTGCCGGACGGTAGCGCAGGGGCCTCCAGGTGAAGTCGACGATGCCCGTGCTGTCAGGGCCCGCCTTGGCAACGTCCGGGGCGTCGCGGTCCGGTGACACGAGGCCGGCAGCGTCCGGTGGTTCGTCGGCCGCGGTCACAGCAGGAGCATCGTCGTGGGCGGCGGACAGCGAGGAGGGTGCCTGGGGTGGTGCGACGGCTGCCTGGCCTGAGTCGGCCCGATGGCTGTTCAGGGCCTGCGGATCAGTGGTCGCTGCGACTACTGCTGCGGCTGCGCCGGCCCGCCGGTGGAACGAGGCGATCTCCAGAGGTGTGTTGTTGGTGCTGCGCATCTCCCAGACGCCTTCGCTCTGGCGACGGACCGAACCCAGATCGGTGCCGTCCTTCAGCACGGGGATCCAGCGTTGCGTATCCGCAGGCCCGAACGTGATGAGTTCGGCGATCTGGTCGATGTAGCCGTGCGTTGTGAAGCGGGCCGCGTCGGCCGCGGTCCACTCCCGGATCGTGCGGTCGCGATGGTCGGCGGTGGCGCGCAGTCGGGGCTGGTGGTTGCCGACTTCCTGCAGGATGCGGATGGTGGGGAACGCGAGCCATTCGCGCGCCTCGCCGGTGAGCCGGTCCCGGAGTGCCTGAGCCGGGGCGAGGAAGGCGTCGAGAGCGTCCGCCTCGGCCCGCAGGCCTGCGGTGTAGTCGCCTCGCATCTTGTTCCAGGCCGAGAAGGCGGCCTCGATCGCCTGATACTCGGGCTGCCTGCCGTAGTCGAAGAGGAACGCCCGGGCGGCCGCGTTGACGAAGTCGGTGCGCAGCGTGGCGAGTCGGTGGCGCGCCTCGCCGAGGTCGGTGCTGGTGGTGTAGGGCTCGTCTTCGGCTGGACCGAGGCGGATGCCGTGGGTGTAGGCCCATAGTTGGGCGCTGTGGTGGGCGGCGGTTTGCTGGCTGCTGACTGCTGGGGTCGTGTCGCCGCCGGTGTCCCCGTGCCAGGAGTGGCTGAGGGAGGAGTAGTGGAGGGTGGCGGCGATCGCGCCGTCGGGGCTGATGAGTTGGTGGCGTTCGTCGGTGCCGCTGCCGGTGGTGGTGATGGTGAATCCGGGCAGGCCTTCGACGGGGAGGGGCGTGCTCGTGCCGGGTGCCTCGAGTACGGGGTCGCCAGCAGTGGGGTTGGCGCTCTGGGGGCGAGTGCCGGGGCTGTCGATGGGTTCTTGGGGGTCCGTGGGGTCGGAGGGTGTGGTGGGGTGGGGGTCGGTGGCGTGGGGCTGCGTGTTGTCGGGGGCTTGGTTGGGGGCGGGCTGGTCGTGCGGCTTCCTGGCCTCGTGGACGGCGGCGATGTCGGCGCTGGTGAGGCTGTACATGGCCTGGACCTTCGCCAGGGCTTCTGCCGCGTTGGTCTGTACTTCCGGGTCGGGATTTGTTTCGGCGACGTCGAGCCATGCCTCGTACTGCTTGGGGCTGTCGGTGATCTCGGGGGCCCGCATTTCGGCGGCCCTGCGCCGGTGCTCGTCGCCTCCTGGGAGCGGTCGTAGGAGGCGCTGCTCGGGGTGGTTGCGTGACCTTTCTCGCAGGTACTCGGCGGCTGCCGCATCGTCGAGGAGCAGGTCCGGGCGCAGTTCGGTCAGGGCGAGTGCCCGGTGGCCGTCGGCGGTGGTCGCGATGGCCGAGTCGGTGGTGGTGAGGAATCCTGCGCCTTCGAGGGCGCGGACGTATTGGGCCCGCACGATGGTGCGCCCGTTTCGGCGGTAGTACGTGCCGTCGAAGGTCACCTCGCCGGCTGCCGCCCAGCGCATGATGTCGGCCAGGCGCCGGGACCAGTTGAGTTGGGGGACGGTGGACTCTGCGGCCCGTTGCTCGCGCAGGGCGTTGACTGGCTCCGCTTCGGGGGTGGGGTGGTCGTCTTCCGGTGTCGCGGCAGGAGCGTCGGGCTGCGATTCGAGCGTGACCTGGCCGGGCTGGTTCCCGGCGAGGTGCTCGACTGCGGCGTCGAGGTCGGTCTGGGTGGCGCGGCTGAGGGGTAGGTTGCGGGGCAGGTCCCAGCTGACGGTTCGGTCGGTGTCGGGGATGGTGGTGCCGTTGTCGGCGCTGACGGTCAGTGGGGCGAGGGTGAGGGTGATCAGGCCGGCCGGGCCTTCGTGGGGCTGGGCGGTGACCCGGTAGGGCAGGAGTGCGTCGTCGGCTTCGAACCAGATGTCGTCCCCCTCTGTGAGGGAGTCGGGGTAGGCGTCGGTGTCGTTCGGTGTCGGCCGGTTGGCGACGGGGTTGACCAGGTCCCACGCCAGGCAGGCGGTGGAGTGGCTCTCGTGTCCGGTGGCGCGGTCGTGCTCGGCGCGCTCGCGCAGGACGAGGCGGTCCAGTTCGTGGCGGAACGCCCCGAGTGTGCTGGGCATGGCCGGGTCGTCCCAGCCTATGGGCTGGCCGAGGTGGTCGGACAGCGCTGCCAGGCGGTCGGACAGGGCGATGGCGTCGGCTTCGGTGGGCAGGCCGCGCATGATGTCGAGGGCGCGGTCGAGGCCGGAGCCCAGCAGGTAGGCGTACTCGTCTACACGTCCGTAGTCGGTGGCGCTGCCTGCGGCGAGCAGTGACCAGGTCCCGTCGCTGTCCTGGAAGAGCGCGAACTGGCCGTTCGGGGTGAGGGCGAAGGTGTCCAGCTCCGCGAGGCGCCGCATCTCCTTGCGCAGGGCGGCGCCGAGGGTGTCGGGCAGGGCCGTGAAGTGGGTGACGAGCTGGCCGGTGCTGGCGAAGCGATGTTCGGTCGTGTCGGTCGTGGTCGGGCCGGGCTGTTGTGCCGGCACCGGTTCGGCGGCCGCGACGGCGTCGGGCGCAGCGGTCTCCGGTCGGCTGTCGGTGGGTGCGGGTGCGGTCCGGGGGTCGCGGAGGTGGTGTGCCCAGGCTGCGGCGTCGCGGACGAGGTCGTTGTAGTGGGTGGTGAACTCTTCGTCGCCGCCCGTGTCGGTGGCCTGCGTCACCGCGGTCGCGGCAGCGGCCACGGCTTCGAGGCGTTCTGCCAGGTCCGGGCTGTTGAGCGGCCGCTGTAGCGCGGCGGACATGGCTTCACGGACGGCGTTGGTCAGGTCCATGTTCCGTCGGGTGAGCCAGTGAGAGCCTCGGGTGCCCCGGCGGGCGCGCAGGAAGGCACGGGCTGCGCGGCGGGCCATCTCGTCAGGGGTGTGGGCGTGGTCGCCTACTGCTGCCCGCAGGGCTCCACGCCGCAGGAGGGGTCCCGGGACGGTGGCCGTCAGGGTGGAGCCGTCGCGGCTTGCCTCGATGGTGAGTTCGCCGCTTTCGCTGCGGCGCAGCTCGGTCAGGGTCATCGGTTCGGACCAGGCGACGGTGTCTTGGGGTTCGCTGGCTGCCGTTGGGGGTGTGACGGGAAGGCGCAGGACGGCGCCGGGTTCGAGGTCGTCGAACGCGGCGGGTCGCCAGCCTTCCGGTGCCTGGTCACTCGCTTGGTCGTGGCGCGTGTAGGTGGTGGCGCGAGCTTCCTTGCGGGTGGTGTGGCGGCTTCTTTCGTTGCCGTCGCGGTCGAGGGAGAGGAAGTCCTTGCCGTCCTTGGTGGTGGCGCCGGTGATGGTGCCGTCCTCGTCGATGACGAGGTCCTTGCGGCCGGCCTTGGTGCGCTGGTGGGCGGAGCGCTGGATGCGCAGTTGTTCCTTCTCGCACCGTCGCTGGTGGCGGCGTTCGAGGGTGCTGGTCAGTTTGGTCCTGCGGGCGTTGACGAACTCGGCGTGCGCGGGGTCTGCCATGGGTAGGTCGAGCTGGGCGAGCTCCTGGGTGATGGCCTCGTCCGGGCCGAGGTCTGTGGTCGTGCGCGGCCGGGCGGTCCCGGCCTGGGGGTCGGGTGCGTCGGCGATGGTCATCAGGTGCTTGCCGCGGCGCACCGCCCACAGGGATTGGTAGGAGTCCGGGTCCTGGCCGAACGTCGCGAAGCTCTCGCCGTCGATCGTGGTGACCGTGCGCCACCAGGGGGTCGAGCCGGCGAGGACTTCGTCGCCGATCTGGAGGTCGATGGGCGACCAGCGTGTCCGGCGCTGTTCCGTGTCGGTCTCGCGGAGGGTCTTGCGCTGCGCGGGCCACAGTTCGGGAGCGGTGGTGTCGGCCGGGCCGGGTGCGGTGGCGGGATCCTCCCGGACGGCGATGGTGCGTCCGTGTTGCAGCATTCGTTCCACGAACTGCGCGGTCTTGGAAAGGCTGGTCGGCCGGCTGGTGTTGCTGGTCTGGACGTGGAGGCGCCGGCTGTGGGCCCACTGGAACTGGGTCTCCTCGCGGGCGGCCTGGGCGACCTCGTCGCCATCCTTCGGGACACCGTGGAGATCTGCGGTGGGTCCGGTGTGGTCGATCCAGACCGTCTCGGCCGGGCGCGGGCCGGTGGAGTCCACGGCTGCCGACAGCGCCTTGTGGCGCCGCGCCATCTTGGCCGCGGTGGCACCGGGTCCGCGTTCGCCGCGTACGCTGCTGGACAGTCCCGTCAGGCTGCCCATCCACAGCTTGCCGTTGCTGTAACGGTCGGGTTCGTGGGCTCGGCCGATGATGCTGTCTCCGTACCCGAGGGTGATGGAGGCGCGCCGCACCGGCTGGTAGTCGGCGTAGGGGTCACTGGGGCGCTCGGAGTCGAAACGCCACCAGTACCCGGGCTGGTCTCTTAGGGGTGTAGCTCCTTCCGGGACGGCCGGGGGCTCGTCGGAGCGGACAGCCTGCGGGTCACCGTCGCTCCGAGGCTGCGGTGTCAGCGTCTCGGTGCCCGCCTGATCGCCTCCTCGTTCAGCAGCCGGGGCTGCCGTGGTGCTGAGCCCCGCGCCAGTTTGATCGCTGGCGGAGAGCGGGCCCGCTACCGTCGCCTTGGCCGGAGCTGCGGACTCGGCGGCTCCGGTGTTGGCGGTGTCGGCAGCGGGGCTGGCCCGCTCGGCGGTCCCCCGTGCCCTGCCGGAGACCGGCTCCTGCCGAGCGCCGGCGGCTTGGTCCGGGCCGGGGCCGGTCTCAGGCTGGCTCGAGCTCGTCGGCGAGGCCGCGGCCGGTTCCTCGACAGGACGTTCCGGGTCAGGCGTGGCCCGCTCGTTGGCTGCCGCCTCCTCCAAGGCCGGCCCGCTCTGGCGGGCTCTCAGGCGTTCCACGTTCAAGTAGAGCAGGTGGCGCATGGCCAGGCGGAAGGCTTCGCCATCCGCAGGCGAGGTGAGGATGGCCGCGAGTCGGCTCCTGCCTGCGCTCGTCCGCTCGACGAGCCAGTCGTCCAGGCGTCCGGGCATGCCGAGGTCCTGGTCAACGTCCTTGCCGAACCGCTGCACGGCTTCAAGAAGGACCTCCAGCACGTCATCCTCGTGGTCCGCCACGACTGCGGGCAGGGCGTCGGGCAGCAGCCGCGCGACCACCTGGCCCTTGGGTCCCGTGGTGATCACGGAGCCGTCGTCGGTAAACGTCACCTGGACAGCGGGAGAGACACGCTGTGTCTCAGCAACCAGGACGGCCATCTCCTGACTGGTGACGTCCCGGGCCGTGCCGTCGACGCTGAGGTAGCTGTACCAGCGGCCGGGTTCGAATACGCCCGACTGCCCTGGCGCTTCCTCGGCCAGCGTGCCGTTCTCGGCGCTGCTGACCGGGCTGCCGCCCGCTTCTTGCGTGGCTGGGGCGTCGAGGTCTCCGGTCACATCGGGTTGGACCTCGGCGGGTACTTCCGGCTGCGCGCCCGTTGTCGCGAGGGTGGTGGCCGTGGTGATGTGTTTGATGGCCAGGAGAGCTGCTTCGTAAAGGTCGGGGTGTGTGCCGACGGTGTCACTGCCCACTTCGGCGCGCCAGCGCGCCTGGGGGAGTGGGGTGTGGACAAGAACGGCTACCGGGGTGAAGTCGTCCGCTTTGAGAACCTCTCGCACTGACAGCTCGTCGGCGGTGAAGGGTGCAAGGAGGAACTCCGTCTGGCCGGGGACCGGTTCTCCGGTGGAGAGGAAGCGGGCGCCGGCCTGGGCCAGGGACATGGGCTGGCCGTCGACGAGGTAGGAGACCGTGCCAGCTGCGGCGGGAACGGACTCGACTGTATGGCCCGCGGCGCTGAGCGCGCTGGCGATGCTCTGCCGGACCCGCGTCATCGGAAGGGGGCCCTCGTGGGCCACGGTCGGTTCCGGAACGCTCAGTGCGTGCGAGGCCGGCATGTCGGCCGGGACCGCTCGGCGATCGCTGGACTGCTTCTGGGCGTGGACGGTGAGCTGGAGCCGGACGCTGTGATGTTCGAGTGTGTCGATCAGCTCCTGGGCCAGCGCGAGAACGAGCTGGGCGTCAGAGCCTGCCTGATGAAGCGACCGGACGAGATCGGCTGTGACCTTGAGGCGGGCCACGGTCATGGTCAGGGCGGAGTCGAGGTTCTGGAGCTCGTCGGGCGTCTGCGGCTGTGCGCCGGGCCAGCCTTCGGTGTAGGCCGTCAGGGAGCCCGCGGCCTCCAGGACTCGGCGGGTGTGGGCGGGGATGGCGTCGAGCGTCTGGGTATGGAGACTGTCGATGCGTCCGGTGGTGCGCTGGATCCCGGCGGGGGTGTAGGGGTCGTCGACGAGTGGGTCCTGGGTGGTGAGGACCTCGGCTGCGCTTGCGGGGCTAGCGCCGGGAGCGGCGGCCTGGTCGGCCTTCTGTTCCTCGACCTTAGGGTGCTGGGAGGCATTGAAGATCTGCTCCCACGCGCCAGCCGTGCCGGCGGTGGCTGTGATCCGTGACGCGAGCAGGGTGGCGTACTGGGTCATGGTGCGCAGATGCCTCAGGGCGATCGGGGCCCTGTAGCGTTCCTCGTCCAGGTTGCGGGAGAGCTGGATGGCCGCGCGGGCCAGGGCGGTGCAGCGCTCGACGACGTCTGAGGCGGGGTGGACGAAGGGATCCAGACTGCTGCCGACCGCTCCCTGGCGCAGGTCCCCCACTGCCTGCCACAGTGCTTCACCGTCAGGCCGCGCCCCCTGGCCACGCGCGACCAGGGCCCTCCCAGCAGGCGTCTCCCTCATTCGCCACAGAGCGCCGAACATCGCTTCGAAGTCGTCGGTGGCCTCGTGCCGGGATGTGTAGGGCTGTCCGTCCGGGATCTGGATCTCCGTGTCAGTTCCCACTGGTGGCGGGTCAGTGATGATCTTTACGGCGCGCTTGTGATCGGGGAGGGCAAGTTGCAGGTTGCGGACGGGAGTGTCGCGGTTGCGGTAGTTCATGCGAGTCGGCAGCGCCCAGGTGCCAGGCGTTGTCGTCTGCTTGAAGCCGTGCTTCTCCAGGAGGGCACGGATCGGGGCGTCGCGGTCGTCGCTCCCTACCCCGCGTACCAGGCTGGCGCGGTAGTGGTGCTCGACCTCGATGACGCTCTCGGGGCCGAGGCCGTGCGGGGCCTGCTCCGCAACGGCCGCGATCGGCGCCGTCGCGGGCTCGTGCGCGGCTTCGGCGAGGACGGTCACCACGGCTGACGCCAGGTCCGGATCCTGAGCGGTGGCGCGGCTGCGGGCCGCGTGGATGTAGGCCGCGCGCACGACGCGCTCCAGGGTCTTCTGGTCCTCTCGCTGTCGGTAGGCCGACTCGGGAAGGGACAGGACCATGGCGTAGGCGGCGTGGGCCAGGCCGGTGCTCTGGCGTATGAGGTCGTCCAGCGTCCCGTCGGCCGAGGTGGCCGACCGTACCCGGTCCACGGCGTGATGCAGTTCACCGTGGGCGGTCGCGGCCGGGGGCCCGCCGAGGGCCACGTCGTCGGCCCCTGCTTCCAGGCGCTGCGCGGTCGCGCAGGCCTGCCAGGTTTCCCACAGCGTTGTGAGATTTCGCAGGCCTTCGGTGTAGGGCTGCTCGGGGTTGTAGGGGGTGGTGTCGGCTGCGAGTTGGTGGGCGGCGAGACTCCTGTGGTGGTCGTAGGCGCGGCGCGCGACGTCGCGCAGGATCACGGCGTCGGCGGGCTTCGTTGTCTCCTGGGCCTCTTCCAGTGCGAGCGAGGCGACCCGCAGCCACTGTTCGAGGGCCCGACCGAGCAGGGCGTCACTGCTCTGGCGCATGTCCCACATGAGACTGTGCAGCCCGGCCGCGGGGGTGTTGGTGTCGCGTGAACGGCGGTCGTAGGTCTCGAAGATGATGGATCGGGCGAAGTGGAGGTGACCGCTGTCGCGATACGGGGTCGGCCTCTCCTTGAAGGGGTCGTTACGTGCCTGTACGGCCCAGGAGTCAGGGTCGAGGTTGGCGGCGTCCGCCAGGAGGTTGTACAGGTCGTCGCCTGCGGCGTGCAGTCGGGCGAGGTGACGGTGCGTACGCTCAGCCAGTTGCTGCGCGGGGACGGCGGTTGCGAGACGGTCGTCCTCGGCGAGGAGGTCGGCGGCTTGGGCGAGGCGGTCGTACAGGGTGAAGACGTCGTCGGGCACCTGCTGGTCACCGCTTCGAACAGCGTCGATCGCTGCGGTGACTGCGGTGATGGCAGCGGTGGTATGCGCGGGCAGGCCGGAGGTGTCAATGGCCTCGAGGGCGCTCTGCATCCGTGCGGCGGTAGCCAGGATCAGCTCGCGGCCGGCCACCAGCTCGCCGGCTTCGCCGTAGTGGCCGAGCAGTACCGCAAGATTCCGTGCCCGTGCCACGGTCGTACCGGCCGTCCCCTCTGCGACGGGACGGAGTCGGGCGCCGGCGTGGGCGCTCGGTTCGACGGTGGCCACGCCGCCATCCGGTCCTGCGGGGCCGGGTTGGCCCAATGGTGCGGGGGTGATGTCGTAGCGGGCCCCATCGGTCCAGGTCAGCGTGAGGCCGTGCGGCGTCAGTTCGGGAGTCGCTCCGTCCGCGACCAGTTCGCCGAGGATCGCGGGCAGGTCCGCGCCCTCAACCGGTTCGCCGGGTACTCCGTCGCCGCCGGTGACGGTGTAGCGGGTGAACGCCGCCAGGTCGGGTAGCGGGCGGAGGTCTGCCTCCTGGCTGGCGGCGGGTTCCGGGGTGGCGCGCCAGCTCTGGAAGTCGGGGAAGGGCATGTCGAGGGTCGCGGCGTAGCGGGCGGCGTGCAGGCGAACGGCCTTGGCCATCGCCCAGGTGGCCGACACGGTCCGGGGCTCACGGGCCTGACGGTCCCAGATCTCGGCGACGCTCTTGGCCCGGTCTGCCAGATCCGTGAGCAGTGCCGGGTCGACGAGGAGGAACTGGTGCAGGAGTCGGGAGCGCCGGGCGCGGGCGCTCTCCTCGGTGACGGTACGACCGGCTTCCACGAGCGCCTGCTCGGCGGTCCCGGTCGCGAGTGAGGGGGCGAACCGGCCAGCCCAGTCCCGGTAGGTGTCGATCGCGGCCTTCTCCGCCGCCCAGCACTCGGCTATGTCGGCGTACGGGGCGCTCGCGTCGCGGGAACTGTCGACGGAGGCCACGCCTTCGGATCGGCGCGCAACGAGTGGCACGGCCACGGATGCCGGTGACGTGGTCTCGCGGGCGGGGTCCGCGGCAGGACCGTGTGCGAGGTGGTCGCTCGCGGCGAGGGCCACGTCCCTGACCATGCTGAGGATGTGGTCCACCTGCGGCCTGCCCTCGAGGACGGCCGTGTAGGCGGCTGCGGCGTCCCTGAGCGCTTGGGTCTGGCTGGTCGCCCTGAAGTCAGCGCGGCCTCCCGCCCGGACGGTGTCGAGATGGCGTGTGTTCTCCGCGGCGTAGGCGTCTCCCGCCAGTCGCAGAGCCCAGCTCGCCTCGTCCTCGGGAGTCTTGAACTTCGCCGGCGGCTGATCATTTGGGAGATGCTCTGAGCTGCGGAACCATTCGAAGTAGGCGCGGCGCAGTTCGGCCGCACTCGCCGCTACCGGGTCGTCCTCACTGTCGGGGGCCCCGGTCCGGGTACCGGTCGCTTCCGGCTGTGCGCTCATCTCCGCGTCGATCTGTGCCTGGGCCGTGCGGGCGAGGATCAGCGCGTCCATCTTGGCGAACGGCTGGTCGACGAGCTTCATCGCGCGCTCGATCTCGAGCTTGAGGTCGCCGACGACCGTGAGGTGCTGGGCGTGGATGCGGTCGAGCTTCTCGAGGTGGTTCTCGAGTCGGGTGATCAGGCCGAGCGGGGGTTTGGGATCGGTGACGAAGTCCTCGACGTCGCCGATGGCGAAGGTCGCCGCGGGTATGTGGCTGAGGCCTTCGATGGTGAACTCGATGTAGTCGTCGAAGGTGTTGATCCGCGCCTGGATACCGTGCCCTGCGAGGGTCGCCACGCGCTGGTAGGGGCAGGTGTAGGCGCCTCCCATGTGGCGGTGCATCAGGGCGATCTGGGCGCGCAGGGCCGTGGCGGCCTCGCCGCGCTTGGTGTGGAGCGTGCCGTCGGGGGTCGTGAGGCTGAACAGCTCGCCCTTGGTGCTGGTGCGTGCACCGGCCGCCTGTTCGACCATGGCGGCGAGCTTCTCGGCTGCGGCCACGGTGGCGTCGCGGGTGTCGACGACGTTGCGCAGGTGGCGGTTGGTTCGCTGCCAGCTCTTGTAGGCGGCCTCGAGCTGGCGCACTTCCTCGTCGGCTGCCATCTTCTTGAGCAGCAGTGGGTTGCCGGTGGTGATGGCCTTGATGTCGGCGTAGTCGAGGTAGTCCTTGCCGAGGTCGCCGTCGAGGGAGACGCGGTCCTGGTCTTCGAGCTCCTGGCCGGTTCGGATCTGGTCGATGAAACGCGCTTTTCTCTCCACGGTTTGCCACATGAAGGCGTCGAAGGAGCCTTCTTTGACCCAGCGGTAGATCTGGACCGGGATGTCCTGGTCGAGGTGCTGGTTGAACTGGCGGATGATGCGGCCTTCACGCTGGGTCACATCTGCTGGGCGCCACGGGCAGTCCAGGTGGTGGAGTGCGATGGCGCGGTCCTGGACGTTGACGCCGATGCCCATCGTCTCGGTGCTGCCGATCAGGACCGCGATCCTGCCGTTGCGGGCGTCGGCGAACAGTTGCTCTCTCTGTTCTGCGGTCTTGGCCTCCTGGGCGTAGCGGATGAGGTCGCCGGGGACGCCGCGTCGCCGGAGTTCCTCGCGCAGGTAGTCGTAGGCGATGAACTTGCCGCCCTTGCGGTTGTCGTCTGAGGCGGTGCCGCGGTCGGCGAAGACGAGCTGGAGCGCGCCCAGTAGGACGTTGGGGTTGCCGACGCGGTCGGTGTAGCGGTTGTGCTTGTTCTGGTGGTAGATCTCGGCGATCTTGTCGGCTACCAGGTCGAGTTTGCCGGGGCCGGTGGGCTTGTAGTCGACCATGCGCAGGTCCATGGCGGCCATGCGGCCGTCGTTGGAGATCTTGAGGAGGTTGTCGTCCCTCGGGTCGACTTCACCGCTGCGCACGGCCTCGGCCCGTTCGTCGATCCAGTCCATGAAGTCGCGGTCGACGTCAGTGGGCTGGACGACGATGGTCTCGCGGTCCGCCTTGGGCACCGGCAGGTTGAGGTCTTTTCGGGTCTTGACGTCGGCTGCCGCACGCCACAGGGCCGAGAAGGCCTTCGCGTTCATGAAGGCGCCGATGCGCTGCTTGATGCGCGGGGTGCCTTCCGGTGAGACCTCCGGCTTCATCGTCGCGCGCAGGTGCTGCGCCTGGTAGGAGGAGAACGCCTGGAGTTCGGCGCGTGCCAGCAGGTCGGGCCTGAACATGTCGAGCATGACGAAGGCCTGGGCCATGGCGTTGGGCCACGGGGTTCCGGTCGAGGCGAGGCCGATCTTGGGGCCGTGCCGGCGGGCAAGCGTGCGCAGCTTCGTGTGGAGGTCGCTGGACCTGGAGGAGACGGGGAGGGCAAGCTCGCTGTTGTTGGCGCCGATGTTGCCGTTGGCGAAGTCCTGGACCTCGTCGACGGCGATGAAGTCGATGCCCGTCTGCTCGAAGCTGACGCCGCTGGTGGTGATCTTGCTCAGTCCGCGCAGGGCCCGCTGGGTGTGCCGCTTGAGCTCGCCTTGCAGTTCCTTGACTGTCGCGCGGGTCTTGGCGGTGGGCCGGCTGGCGGCCTCGGCCCGGGCCGCGACGGTTTCCAGCGCGTCGCTGTCGAGCGGGTCCTGGCCGGGGTTGATAGCCGCTTGGTGGGCGGTGTCCGTCCCGGTGATGGCCTGGTGGATGAGGGCCCGGTACTCGGCGGTGCTCTCGGCGACGTACTGGTCCTGGCCGCGCGCGGACAGGGGGATCCGCTTGAAGAGGCTCTGAGGGAGAATGACCGCGTCCCAGTCGCCATTGGCAATCTGGGCGATGTAGGCGGCGGCGGTTTCCCTGTCGAAGTCCGCGCTGTCGATCGCGAGGACACGTGCCTTGGGATAGGCCTTGAGGAACTCGTTGCGGAAGTCGTTGACGGTCGCGTTCTTGACCACGATGCACGGCTTGCGGATCAGGCGCAGCCGACGCATCTCCATGAGGGTCATGGCGATGGTGAGGGTCTTTCCGGCCCCGACCTCGTAGTCGAGAAACGGGCAGCCCGGCTCCGCTAGCGCGCGCGCGACACCGGCCCGCTGATGGGGATGCGGGGTCACCACATCGGACAGGCCGGGGAACCGAAGGTGGCTGCCGTCCCCTGTATAGGAGACGGTGGAGTTGAAGAGGCGGTTGTAGGTGGCCAGGACCTCCCGGGTCCGGGCAGGGTCCTGCCACAGCCAGTCGACGAAGAGTCGTTCGAGTTCGTCGGCCTTGGCAACGACTTCCTCGGTCTGCTTGCCCGCCAGGCGTTTCGCAGCCTGGATGTCCTGGATACCGTCGCCGTCCTTGGCCTTCGGAGGGTCGACAACGAGGGAGGCACGGCGCAGCACGCGCTCGAACAGCTCGACCGCTTCGCGCTTGGCAGTCCCGTAGACCTTGGTGGCGGCCCTGGACTTGCGCACGCTTGTGGGGGCTTCGACGCGCCAGTCCGCGCCGGAGGTGCGGGTGACGGTCACGTCCTTGCTCTGCAGGAGCTCCTGCAGGAAGTCCTGGTAGTGCTTCGGGTCGATCCAGGTGGCGCCGATGTTGATGTCGTCGATGTCCCCGGGCTGCTTGTCCGGGGGCACGACGGGGCGCAGTGCGGTGACGTTGGCCTGGAGCGGGTGCTGTTCCCGGATGTCCTCGGCGACCATGTCGAGGACGGCCTGGGCCGCTTCGAGCTTCTCCCGGACGTCGCCGCTCAGGTAGGTGGGGGCGTGGATGAGCCGCTGGGTGCCGGGTTCGTTGAAGACGAGGTCGCCGAGGGCTTCGCGGGCCTGTTCGAGAGAGTCCAGAGACAGCAGCTGGGCGATCTCGGGCAGACGGACCTCGCCGTGCTTGTTGAGGCTGATGGCCAGCGCGTCCTCGGGACCGTCCGCGACGGTGTCGTCGTCCTCCGGCTTCGTGACGGCGCGGGTGAAGATCTCGTCCTTGCGGGCTGTGCCGGTGTCGCGGTCGTAGATCTCCAGGGCGTACACACCGGCGGCGTAGGGGTCGGTGCGAAACGCGCCGTGCGCGGTCCGGCGGTCCCGGCGGCCCTGTCGCTGGTTGAGCGTCCCGAACTGACGGGTGTGGGCGTCGTAGCGGTAGTTGAGCTGGGCACGCAGGTCGGCGGCTTGATCGGCGTCGCCGGTGGATTCGGCGCTGAGCAGCGCTACATAGGTGTCGCGCAGGCGCAGCAGCGAGTCGAGCTCCTCTACGGCGTTCTTGAAGACCGTGCGGGGCGCGATCTCGCCGCCGGCCACCTGCAGGTAGGTTCCGTCGCCTTCGCTGATGAGGGTGCCCTCGAAGCGCTGCAGGTCCTCGCCGAACATCTCCTGGGCCCGGCGCATACGTTCGGCCCTGGCCTCGACTGCTGCGCGCTGGCGGGCGCTGGGGCTCGCGCTCATGGTCAGGCCGCTGTCACGGGCGCGGCGGGTAAGCGCGGTCAGGGCCTGGGTGAGCTCGTCCGTCAGGTTGGTGTCCGGGCGGGGCCGGACGGTGACCTCCTCGCCGGAGAAGCGCCCCCGTGCCAGCTCGTGCGTGCCGAGGACCATCTCGGGATGTGTGGCGAAGTAGTGGTTGACGAGGACCTCGCCGCCGTTGGCCGTCGGCGCGTGCGCCAGTTTGATCCAGTCCGGCGGGGTGTCGGGTGCCTGGCCGTCGCGCCGTCGGAGGATGAGCAGGTCCGTCACGACGTCGGTGCCGGCGGCCCTGCGGTGGGCGCCTGCGGGCAGGCGGATGGCGCCGAGGAGGTCGGCGCGGTCGGCGATCTCCAGTCGGCCGGTCTTGCCCATTTTGTCGAGGGTGTAACGGCTGGTGAGCAGCGCGACAAGGCCCCCGGGGCGCACGAGGTCGAGCGACTTGACGATGAAGTGGTCGTGGGTGGCCAGGTGCAGCGGGTTGTGGAGGGGGTCGGTGAGGGCGATCTCGTCGAAGGGTACGTTGCCGACCGCGGCGTCGTAGTAGCCGTCCGGGACGCGGGTGTCGACGAAGGACTGGGCGCGGATGTCGGCGTCGGGGTAGAGCGCTGCGGCGATCTCCGCGGTGACGGGGTCGAGTTCGACGCCGGTCATCTGCACGGCGGGCGGTGCGAAAGCGATGAAGTTGCCGCTGCCGCAGCCGGGTTCGATGGCCCGCAGGCGTGCTTCGGCGTCGACGTCACCGTCGAGCAGGGGGGCCGGGGCGGGATCGAAGCCCAGGTCGATCAGAGCCTGCCAGATCGGTCGGACGATCGCGGCGTCGGTGAAGTGGGCGTTGCGGGTGGTGGCTTCGGCGGCGTTCCACTCGTCCTCGGTCAGCAGGGCGCGCAGCTCGGCCCGCAGGCCGGCGAAGTCACGCTGGCGGGGGTCGAAGATGCCGGGGACGGCGCCCCACGAGCTCCACCGGGCCAGGACGGCCTGCTCCTCAGGAGTGGCGGCCCTCTGCCCGGGGCGTAGGCGCAGGAGGACCCGGATGGCGGCGATGTTGGCGCGGATGCGGGTCAGGGGGCCGGTCGGTGCGAGGTCGTCCTGCGTGGCCGGCCGGAAGCGCGGCGCAGGCGGCGGGGGCGCGAGTCGGTAGCCGGCCACGATGTCGGCGCGGTCGACGGAGTACTGCTCGTCGTCGTGGTCGAGGTCCCGGACGAGGGCCTCGTCGCCGTCGAAGCCGAGGAGGACCACGTCAAGGGTGTCGCCCGAGATCGTGGTCCGGTACTCGACGATGTCGTCGGGCAGCAGGTCCTCAAGGGCGACTGGAACAAGCGACGGATTGTGGAACGTACCTGGTTCGGGCAGAGGGCCGGCTGCCGCGGGGGCGGGTGTGTCGCGGATCGCGGCGCGGTGGCGCTCTTCCGCGGCGAGGAGTTCGGGGTCGGTCCCACCGTCCTCGGCAGTGCCGGCGATGAACGGCAGCCGGCCGGTGCGCTGGCCCTCCCACAGGCGGTCGAAGAGAGCTTCGGCCTGCCAGCCATGCCCCAGCTGACGTGGGGTGGAGACTTCGTGGACGATGTCGTCCTCGGTCACCCGCAGGAGCAGGTATCCGCCCTGCTCGGCCGGGTCGGCGGTGGGCAGGTCCGGGGCAATGCCGTAGAGCCGGTACTGGTAGGTCGCATCGGCCCAGCTCGTCTCCGCGACGGGCATCAGCGCCCCGGCGGCGACCTCGGCTTCGAGGGATTCGAGGGTACGGGGCGTCTGGTACATGCGATCTCCTCCTGGTCGCGGACGGCGGGCCGGGGCGTGGGGTGGGGCGCTACACGTCGCGGCCCTGCGCGCGCAGGTCCTGCCGGGTGGTGCCGAGGAGGTGCAGGAAGGACGGGGTCATGTAGTCGATCAGCGCTCGGACCTGCTGGTCGCCGAGGTCGGCCAGGGTCGTCGTGCCGTCGAGGAGGGCGTCGGCGGTGCTGCTGATGGCCTCGAGGTCGGCGTACAGGGCGTTGATGCGGGCCTGGAACTGCGCGTCGCTTTCGAGGCCGTCGTCCTCGCCATGGGGGGTGGCGTCGGGTTCGGGCTCCAGGTGCACGAGCTCCTGCAGAACCTCGAACTCGGCCCTCGTTTTGAGCCCCCGCAGGCGGGCGACGCGCTCGAGGTGGGTCTCCTCCGGGGGTGCGACGTCGGCGATGATCAGCCGGTCCCACAGCTCTCCGACCTGGGTCTCGACCGATTCACCGAGTGCGGTGAAATAGGCGATCGGGTCGGGCAGAGCGGCGTAGCGCTCGGGAAGGAAGTGGCGCCAGTGGCTTCGGGCCTGCTGGCCGTACTGGTTGATGACCATCTCGTCACTTCCCTTGAGGGTGGGCTGGCGCCGTCGAGGCGGGAGAGCCGGTGGATGGTGCGGCCGCGCCGCTGTCCTGGGTTCACGCACCTGGTCTCGTCGGGGTGCACCGGCGTCCCAGCGTTGCCTTGGGTGTTGCCGGCCACGACGGGCGTTGGGTCCGACTCCCGGCTCACGGGATCTGGTGCGGGCGCGAGCGGGGTGTTTCCCGCTGCGCGGGAGCTCGCATCGGTGTGGGCCCCGTGGTGGAGCGGGCTTGTGCCGGGCCGTCCGCACGCAGATTCGTGAGCGGGCAGCCCCGATGGGGAGACGTGGCGTGGGTCCCCTGGCCAACGCCCGGCTGGTGCACCCGCCGGTCCTGCCCGGCTTCGACGCCGGGCGGTGCCAGCGGCCCGGGGCGGATCAGCGATCGGCCTCGTGGGGGTTGAG
Source organism: Kitasatospora sp. NPDC096128 (assembly GCF_040303105.1). NCBI lineage: Bacteria > Bacillati > Actinomycetota > Actinomycetes > Kitasatosporales > Streptomycetaceae > Kitasatospora > Kitasatospora sp. NPDC096128. Next base: position 52,708 of record NZ_JBEOSP010000038.1, read on the forward strand.
GAGGTAGGCCACGGCCGCCTCAAGCACCGCAACGTATCTGCGCAGATGGGCGATCTCGCCGCCGTCGTCCGTCGCAGGGTCGGCCGCAAGGATGGGCGCCGGGCTCTGGCGTGCCGCGCGCTGACGGGCCAGCTGTTCAAGCAGGCGCAGGTGCTCGGGGGCCAGTTCGGCGAGTTCGTCGTTGGGCGGCGCTTCTGTCGTCTCAGCACCCGCCCCGGCTTCGGCAGCCATGTCAGCCCGCCGCGGTGCGATGGTCGAGGGCTGCGCATCGGGGTGGTGTGGGGCGGGCGGGTCGGTGGCGGGCGTGCGGTACCGCTGCCGACACGAGCACCATGAGGACTCCCCCGAGGTACACCGTGGTAAGTGCGACCGCCAACAGCTGTGACACGATTCCTCCCGCAGGCGTGCAAGCCGGGCTCTGGGCTCCCCCAGGGCACCTCGGCGGGGGCGCGCAGGGCAACCCGACCGGCGCCGGTTCCCGCAGGGCGGGATATCGCCGCACTCGCGTGGGTCCGCTTCCCGCCGAGGGGAATGCGGCCGTGCTGGGGGCCCGGCTGCACCCAGGGACCGGACACTCTGGGCACTGCGCGGTGGCGCACGTCCCGCAGCTGCGGCTGGCGGCCCGGCGCGGCTTCGGGCATCATCCGAGCCGACGGTGTTTCCCCGACGGCATTCCTGCAGGACCCCGGTGCGGCGGCTGGCCCGCGGTAGAGCTCCAGTGCGGCCGTCGGGGAACAACGGGCGCGGGCCAGCCGTCCTTTCGGGCAGCACACCCAATCCGCAGCAGGGAAGACCTCACGCACTCCCCCGGCTCCCCTCGTCATCGAAGGCGACATCACGCATGTCTGACACTTCTGCAGTCCTCGTAGCCGGCGCCGTTGCGGACCACGAGCGGGCGCTTGGCACGATCAGCCAGGCCATACCGCTGCGCCGCACTGACGATGACGGCCAACCGGGCCCTGGACCCAGCCCCGTTGGGGCGTCTGCGGGCGGAACCACGCCCGCCGCGGGCGTGATCGCCCTTTCACCTGCCGCGCTGCCCCAGGCGGCGCGGTTGGCCAGGCAGCTGGGCATCAACGGCCCCTCGGAGCGCTCAGCCCAGGCCAGCACGCAATGGCCCACGGCACGCCAGCTCCTGCTGGCCGCCGGCATCGGTGACCCGCGCCTGGCCCATGTCGAAACGCTGCCCGAGGCGGTCGTGGCCGCCGCCGGAATCGGCTACCCGGTGCTGCTGCGCCCCGCTGTCAACCTGGGCTACCACGGCCAGGTCTGCGTACTCGATCGCTCGGGCCTGCAGACGGCCTGGGCCGCGGCCTCACAGGCGGCACGCGAAGTCCCCGGCCGCCCGGGCGGAATCGTGGTCGAGCCTTACCATCCCGGCTCCCGGATCTCTCTCCAGACCATGACCACGGACGGCCGGAGCACCGTCGTCGCGGCGGTCCACACCAGCGTCGGCACCTTCCCGCCGCTCGTCCCGCAGCGTCACACCGTCGGCCCCGAACCGGTGGAGCCCGAACTCGCCGCCCTCGCCACGCAGGCCATGGCCGCCATCGGCGCGGCCGACGGCGCCGGCCACGTCGACGTCGTCCTCACACCATCCGGGCCGGAGGTCGTCGACATCGCGGCCACCGTCCCCTCCGCCCGCTTGACCGAACTGGTACGCCTGGCCACCGGCATCGACCTCGTCCTCGCGGCCGTCACCATCGCCGCCGGTCACCGAGCACTGCTGACTCCCGCTCACACCCGCAGCGCGTGCGAGGAACTCGTCCACGCCGAGACGGTCGGCCGGCTCGAACGCCGACAGATCGATCTCACCGCCGTCGAGGCCGACTGGTTCGTCGCCTGGGCGTGGGAGCAGCCGCTGGGAACCGACGTCGCGCCGCCGCCCGCGCACTCCTCGCTGCTGGCGCGCTGCACCGTCACCGGCCCCACCCTCCAGGCGTGCCGGGCCAACGCCCGGCACGCCCGCGAGGCCCTCGCGGTCACCATCGCACCGCAGGCGCCGGCCGGCCGGTGACCGGGGGCGGCTCCGCTCACAGCCGCGGCGGGACGGCCGGGCACCCGGGGGCGTCTCTGCCCGACCGCTGCGCCCGGCCCGGTCATGGGCGGGAGAGACGAGGTCCCTCGGTCGCACGGTGGTCAGCCGGTGCCCGGCCCACCCGGGTCCGCCCGTTCACCTGCGGCCTCCTGGTCGGGCCTCGGCGACGCTGCGGCGTCCGGCTCCACCGGCCTGTTCCCGGTGTCCGGAGCCAGCTCCGGACACCGGGTCCCGACGGGCCCGGCCGGCTCCCGCATCTCCGACTGCGCCGAACCCGCGACAAGGCGCTGGTAGTCCGCGAGCGGGAGCAGGACGGCCGGGGGTTCACCGTTGCCTCCCACGAGCAGATGCCGTGGTCCACCGCTCGTCACCTGCTCGGCCAGGAGACGCAGAGACGTCAGCATCGACGACACGTCGTTGTGCCAGTCCGCGCCCGGTGGAACAATCCACACGATGCGGTGCCCTGACTCTGGATCCAGGCCCCTGAGCATCATGAGGGTGATCTCGCAAGGGCCCCATTCGGCATGGTCGAGCAGGCGGGTGTCGCCGCTGCCGTGGATGTACTCCTCGTTCCAGGCTTCCCTGCACAGGTCTGCGAGCACCGGGTCCTGGGCCGCGGCGGTTTCGACTTCCTGCTGCAGCCGCTTGAGGCCGTCGTCGGCCGGCCAGGTGAGCAGGGCCGCGCGGACCTGGCGCAAGATCGGCAGGGCCCAGCCGCTGGCCCAGTTCCGCAGCACGGTGTCGCGGACGCGGTGCTCGGTGAGCACGTAGAGCACGACGTTGCTCGGTACGGGCCCGTCGCCCCAGACCCGCATCCATGCCTCGTTGTACTGCTCGATATCCCACCGTTTGTTCGAAACATAGGCGGGATAGGGACTGGTGTTGAGCACCGCTTGGACGATGGCGGCGGAGGGGAAGTCGAGGGATCCCGACGGCGGCTCCTTGCCGGTGTTGAGCAGGAAGAGTGTGTGCCGGTCGTGGGCATTCATCCTCAGGACCCCGGCCAGGCGTTCCAGCACCTCGGTGTCGAGGGCCATGTCGTGGCCATTGCGCTCGAGAATGCCGTACCAACGCGCGGAGAAACCGAGTTCGGCTGCCGCAACCTCCTGCGACATTCCCTCGCCGCGGCGCCCGCGTGTAGTAACGGCCATCTGCGCCTGACCGCACTTGACCGCTCTACGGCATCGGACCAGCAGAGCCTGCCACTGCTTACCGCGGCCGGAGCCGACTGCTGGCCGCGGAGCAAGTTCCCTCGGCCGCTCGGCGTCACGCTCGGTCGGCATGGCCATCCCCCCTACGTTTCAGCGATTCACTGCTGCACTGCGTCCGCCCCGTACCCCGCCCGTGCCGCCCCGCTGCCCAGGCTCCCCGTCCTGGCCGGCGGCAGCTCCAACGGTGATCCGCTCTCCGTGCACGGAGTTGGGCCCGAAACGATACCGCGATCTACGGCTGTGGCCGAACTTCCGGAAGTCCGCCTTCCTGGCCAGACTGCCCAGGCGTGGGCTACACCTTGTCCTACGGGGGCGTCGTGGCATTTCTCGGCCCCCGGCCGACGTCACTTCGCTCACAGAACTGGGGGACTGATGACCCGCCATACTCCGGCGGCGGAACCGACCCACGAGACCAGTCCGGACCGCAGCAGCTCGGCTGAGCGAGCCTTCCTGGTACTGCAGGCCATGGTGGGACTCGGCCCGGGAGCCCACTCCCTGGCCGTGGTGGTGGCCCGCACCGGGCTGTCCCGCAGTACCGCGCACCGCATGCTGCAGTCCGGGGTACGCGCCGGGACTTTCCTGCAGTCGACCTACGGCTACTACTCGATCGCGCAGGGCTCATCGCCCGGGAACATGGGGCCGGACCCCGTCACCGCCCTCGCGTGCGGCTCTCCCGCGGTCACGGAGGAACTGCGCCATCTCCAGATGCGCACGAACCAGGTCGTCGCCCTACACAGTCAGCTGCTGCTGGCCACGCCGTCGCGGGTGTGCGTGGGCCTCACTCACGGCAACCGGGCGGACTTCGTGACGGCTATGGCAGCAGGGCAGGCGGCCGCGGCCCTCCACGCCGCCCCGCTGCACAAGGACGCGGCCGGGCTGGTGATCCTGGCCAACCTGGAGGAGCCGGGGCCGAGGCCGGCGAACCCGGTCCTGCGCAAGGTCAAGATCCTCGGGCACGCCCGGACCCAGTCGCCCGTGCCGGGCTGGGAGATGCTCGCGGTGCCGCTGTGGCGCGGGAGGGTGATCGTGGGGTCGGTGAGCCTACTTGCGCCTGAGGCGTACCTGCACCGCCGCTCGCAGCGGCTGGTCGATGTCACGATGGACGCGGCAGCGGCTATCTCGCGGCGTCTGGACCACGCGGGGGTCCAGCGGCAGGTCCTGCCGCCTCTTGCTCAGGCGAGCTGAGTACCTGTCGCTGGCTGGCCTCACGAGCCGGAAGAATCCTGTGCTGCTCTTGCACGACCCCTGGCGCCTTCTCCGCGCGGGCTTGGCTGCCCGCTGTGGTTGCGGAGTGAGGAGCGTCTCGAACTGATTTGCTGCGGGCCCAGTCTTGCCTCTGGGCCTTAGAACGGCCGCTCGCCCCGGTGTTGGAGCACCGGGAGCAACGGCTGCCCCATGTCGCGGATGGTCGAGTTGGAGCTCGACCGTCCGTGGCTTGGGCGCTGGAGTTCCCATAGGGACCTCCGGTCGCAGAAGCGCCCCCGTCACAGGGCGATCCCGCTGGTTGTGCTGAGCCCTTGGGTCTTGCCAGGCCGGGCTTTGTGCTGCCCCCACATCCCGTAGAGACATTCTGATGATGCCTGACGACACACCGATCTGTCACGCAGCAAGTGAGCGCTGCCCCGGTCCCGCCCACAGGAACGCGGTCCGTCCCCGGCTCTGCCGAACGCCGCCGAATCATGGCACGCCCGTCCTTTGTCTTTGCCCCGGTGCCGAATCCGCCACCCCGGCTGCTGACGCGCGGGCCCTCCGCCCGCGGTGTGAACGGCCGGCCCTGTGACCGCCCACCGCCTTGATGGCAGCGCTGAAACGCCTCAGACCGGTGACCGGGTGTCCTCTCTCCCGCCCCTGCGACTGCAGGAGCCCATGCGGCGGCAGCTTCTGGCGGCCGTCTTGGCCGCGATCGGTGGAGCCGCGGCAGGCCTGCCGGACACCGACCGGCTGCTGCGTGTGGTCACCGTCGCGAAGGCGGAACTTGCTCGCAACTGCGCTACGTCGTCCACCTCGGCGGAGCTAGGCCGGTGGCTCGGGGTGTCGGCGTCGGCGGTCCAGCAGTCGCTGGACCGCCAGCGGGAGGCCGGCACGATCATCACCCGTCCCCGACTGGCGGCCAACGGACGGGTGGTCGGCCTCTTCGTCGGTGTACCCGAGCAGATCGCAGCCCGGACAAGCCGCGACATCCAGCACCCCCTGTTCCTCGAACGCGCGGCCCTGGCCACCCTTCTGCGCCTGATCGAGTACCTCTTCGCCCCGGGCTGGAGGCACGCCGACGGTGGCGTGACACAGCCGGGCCTTCTCGCGGACCGGACGGGCAAGGGCGCACCGTCCGACCGACTGGCGATGCTCCTGCTGACCCTGCAGGCCCGGACCAACGGCACGGTCCGCCTGTGCAGCGGGCGGGTCGACGGGCGCGGACGGCCTGCCGCGACCTTGGCCCGATTGCTCGGCAACCGCTGGACGTCGGCCGGCGCGGCCGGTGTCCTGCGCCGCCTTACGGAATGTGATGCGATCTGCCTGGTCCGGGCCCGGACCCGCAGCAGCCTCCACAACCGAGGCGGGATCGTCATACCCGACGTCAAGACCCAGTGGCGGGCCGCCCGCGCCACTGCCGGGGCGAACGCCGGTCCTGGCACGCCGGTTCAGCGCCGCCACTCCCCCACATCGTCCCTGGCCACGGCCTGCCCGTCCCGCCGGCGCCGCGCAGACGCAGACAACGCCGCTGCTGGCCACCTTCACGCTTCTCACACCCAGGTGGTTCAGGAGGGAGGTGATGACGATGTCGTTGATGGCTTTTCCGGCGAAGCCGAGATTCGGGTTCCCATCGTTGCCGGTGGTCCGCGTGTGCGCGCGAGGAATCACCTGCCGACCGCTGGGACGCCATCGGGCAGGGTCGACGCTGCGGATCAGGTCCCGGCGCCCCCGGACCCGGACGCCGCGCCTTCTCACCGGCGCCAGCGAGCACCGCGACTGCTGCTGTCCGAGACTGTCCACCGGGTCCTGCGCGAGGTCCCCGTACTGCTGGCCCGCATGAACCCCTGGGAGCAACGCGAGGCCGCCCGTGCGGCCGGCAACGCGGTGCGGGACGCGGACGGTGACGTGGACCGGGTTGTCAGGCGTCTGCGGTTCCGGTACGCGACCACCGAACGGATCGCCAGCCCCTACGGGTGGCTGACCGACTACGGTTTGGTCCGGCGCAGCGACTGCGGTCAGCCGGCGTGCGAAAGCGGTATCGACCGCTCCACCGGTGCCCGATGCGTGCCGTGCAGCTACCTCGCCGAAGGCCAGCGTGGCCGAAACAATGGAACGCCACCTGCGCAGCCAAGCCGCCCCACCCCACCGCCAGCTGGCGGGAACCCAGTCATGGAACCCGGCCCGGCCCCGCAACGACCTGCGCCACGTTGCGGCACTTGCCCACGATGCTCAACCGCCGCCGAGCTCGGCACAGACGGTCTGTGTGGGGACTGCGATCTCGCCCAGGTCATCAGCTCCGTTCAACAGCACCTGATCGAGGACTCAGCGCAACCCGGTGAACAACTCCCGACCAGCTTCACCCGCACCGATCAGGTGATGGAGGTCGCCACACGGGCCCGCGACGAAGCCCAACGGGCGGGGCTCCTACCACCCGGTGTGCGCGCCAGCGTGCGCCTGGCTGTCCAGACCTATCTGCTCGACAGGACTCTTGGCCTGAGTATGTGCACCAGGGTCGGCGTCCAGCGCCCAGGCATGAGACGGTCCGGGACCGCCGCAGAGGCTCCGTCATGGCCACACCGACACACCGAGGACTTCCATGGACCTTCCCGACATCTATGAGACCCGGCAGAGAGCACTCCTGCGCGAGACCTACCTGGCCGGTGACCACGACCGGACCCGCCAGATCGGGCAGCACCTCGTCATCGAGGGCATCGCCACCCCCGAGGAACAAGAGCAACGACGCGACTTGCTCCGTTGCACGGCTCTCTTCCATACGGTGATCCGGGCCGGCGAGGCCGGAGACATCGAGAAGGCCGACCGGCTCAGGCAGCACATCGCCCAGGTCTTTCCGCCCCGGGCGATCAAAGAGGTCACCACCGCGGGCGTGCTCGGCACCGGACTCCAGCAGGTTCTGACCAGGGACCAGCACAACCAGTTGCTGGCCGGCATGCAGGAGCTCGGCGCCGGCCCCGAACTGCTGCGCCTCGCCGGGACCATCACGATCCGCTGACCGGCCAGTTCACCCCTCATCATCAGCAGGAGTAGCCATGGACTTGCGAATCGAACTGGGAGCTGGCCGCCCGGTCGCTATCGGGCGGCCGACCACCGGTAAGACGCTCGGGGCCGATGCGACCACCCATCAGGCCACCGCCGTGCTCGGCCGCGCGCTGTCGGAGGTTGAGCGTCGCGAGGGCCTCCCGAACACCGTCGACACGGGCAGGTACGTCGTCATCGTGCAGGACCCGGCCGTACTCAACGCCGAGCAGAGGAGCCTGGCCGACACGATCAACCGCCGCGGCGCGGCGGTCGACGTCTCGGTCATGACGGCGACCGACACCCCGGCCACCGGGAGGGCGCGGACCCCGTGAGCTTCATCAGCTTTCAGGACCCCGCTCAGGCAGCGGTCCTTCGCGGAAGCGAGCGCTTCCGGCTCCTCGGCATGGTCCACGACTCAGTGACCAGCACACTTCTCGGGGGTGGCGTCCCGGCAGACGCGGCCGCCCGCCTGTACCGGCTGCTGCCCCGAACCCACCATCTCCGGCGCTGGCCCGCCCCCGACCCCGACGGCCAGGGCGCTGCCCGCTGGCTCGCCGACTACACCCGCGAACTCTTGTCGGTGTTCGGCCGCCCTGTGGTGGAGTACCAGGGGCGCACCCTGCGCACCCAGTCCCTGCTCCTGAACACCGCCCTGGCCAGCAGTAGTGACGCCTTGCGCTTGGCCGCCCGCCTGCACGGCCAGTGTGAAATCCACTGCTGGGTGGCCGGTGCCAACCGGAGCTGGCTCGCTCGCATCGTGGAGGAGGGGCTCACCACGGGCGCCTACGGCAGCGAGGTCGGCTGGGAGGGCGTCGTCACCCTCTTGCGCCAGCGGGACGACCACCCTGTGGTCGTCTCCTACGGCGAGGAGTTCCCCAGCGTCTGGGACGGAGGCGATCCCGACCTGGACGGGGAGGACGCGCTTGAGGCCTGGGAAGCGCTGCCGCTCGGTGATCGCTGGGAACGTGGAATGCGCGTGCTGCGAGCCCGGGCGGCGGACGAACTGGAGATCAGCCCGGCTCGCTGGTCCAGTTACCGGTTTGGACACGAGGCCGGCGTCGCCGACCTCCTGACCTACAGCTGGGAGCAGCACCTCCAGCGGGCCGTCGGACTCACGCAGACCCCTTGACCCGGACGTACGGCGCCGAACAGGCCCGCCCCGGCAGCGCAGGACGACACCCAGCATTCGGGACCCGAGCCGGGAGTCGGCTGTTCGCCCCCAGGTGCGCCCGCCTCCGGGGCGCCACGGTGATGCCCGGGAACCGTCCGCGAAGGACCGGCAGCAGCGCGACGGCGACGGCCCGGCCCGGGAGCCGTCCGCGCCCAGACCCGGCCGCTTCCGCTCCGACCCCGCACCCACGAAGGTCAACCGACTCAATGAGACTGGTCAACCTGATGGAATGTCAGCTTGAGTGCACCTCAGGAGACTTCCGCGGCGCCTCCCGTCGAGACCGCTCGACAGGGACGAGGAGACGTAGCCGGCGACGTTCGCATCCAAGAGCACCAGGTCTTCGCCCTCGACTTCTCGACCACGAAGGTGCGCAGGGAACTCCGAGCCACGATCCTCGGCGGGGAGCCGCTAGGCAGCAGCGTGACGGGGCGTCGCGGTGCTGTCGGCACTCCCAGGTCGGCGGCGGCGATCAGCAGTGCTTCGAGCTCACTGTCGGTCACCTGCCCGGGCAGCAGATCCTGTACCTGCCCGGGTGTGGTTCGGCGACTACCGCCTCGCCAACCACATCGGCCACTTCTTCACCGCACGCGCCCGCAGCACCGACGAGCAGATGCTCGAACTCCTCGCAGCGGGCGCTGCTGCCGGCGAGCGACAACAGCCAGTTCACCGCGACGGTGCAGCGTTGAGGATCGTCACGCGGTCAGCTCCGTGCATGGATACGCCGCACCGTGCGAATGGTCACCGGCGGGACAGCGGCGAGAACGGCGCCGACGGCGAAGCCGACCGCACCCGGTTCATCTCCTCCGCCGGACATGGCAAACGCTCCGAGGACGCACATGAAGGCGATGGCCAGCAGCAAGTCCGCGAAGCGGACCAGACGGTCGGCCAGCCACCCGTACCACAGCGCGCTGCGGACGGCGGTGGTGGCACTCTTCGCCGGGGGGCGGGGGATCTGCTGCGGGGTGCGGGCGGGCAGCGGAACGACGACCTCGCAGGGCAGGGACGCGTCGATACGGGCGATCACGTCGGCGGGCAGCGCGAACAGGGTCGGCTCGATGTTGACGGTCATGCCGTCGGGCCCGGTCAGATGCCGAGCACCGTCGGGACTGGCCAGGGCGGCCACGCAGTCGGCGTAGCGGACGGTGGCCTGCCCGTGCGGAGAGATGAGGCTGACCCCGTCGTCGCCGACCACCAGGGCGTGGCCCTGGTGCACCAGCGAGCGCCAGTGCCGACCGGCGACGCGGTCGGGTGAGGTGGTCGGTGCCGGGTGCAGTCCGGCCCACTCGCCCCTGGTCCCTGCCGGTGTCATCACCAGCGCCGAGGCGGTGACCTCCTCGGCGATGCGCCGCATGTCCTCGACCGTCAGCGCCAGGAGTTCGGCGCGGGCCTGGTCGTCGGTGGGGTTGGGGTGGCCGATCAGCAGGTTGCGGGCATACCCGGGCAGTCGTGCGGCGGCGTCCGCCTGGTTGAGCCGTTCCAGGAACCGGTTGCGCACGGCGTCGAGCTCGGCCGTATCGATCCTGCCCATGCGCAGGCCTGCGAGGACGTCCACGAAGCCTCCGAGCACGGCCTCACGCTTGGCCGGCAGCGCATCCGCGACGGCGGTGATGACCGCGTGCCCGCCGTCGCGTGCGTCATAGCCGCTGGCCGCCTGATAGGACAGGCCGCCCTCCTGACGCAGTTCGCGAAACAGCGCCCGGCTCAGCAGATCGGAGAACACGAGAGCCGCCGTGCTGTGGCCGACGACGGCCTGCAGCGCGACACCGGCCTCCTCCCCGGTGAAGTACGCCGGAGTCCGCGGCAGCGCGGAAGTCGCCTCCGGCACCGGCTGCCGCTCGCCGTCCGGCAGCTTCACATCCAGCCCCTCGGGAACCTCGCCGGCGGTCATCCACAGCACCGCGTTCTGCCGGGTGAACCAGCGCTCGGCCCAGGCGGTGACATCGGCGGCGCCGATGCGGTGCAGGCCGTGCTCGGGGTAGCTGAGCAGGCCGTAGCCCTGCGCGCCGTAACGCCACAGCGGCAGCTGTCCACCGCTGCCGCGCCCGGAGGCCTCGGTCCGCAGAACCTCCTTCTCGACCCCGAGGCGGTCCAGCGGAAGATCCCGCAGCGCGGCGCAGACCCCGTTCAGGTAGGACACCACCTCGGCCGGTGAGCCCTCGACGACGAAGTGGGTCTCCGTCGCGCTCGTCGCGCCGTTGAAGTGGTAGACCGTCAGGCCGTGCCGGTGCAGGGCCAGGTGCTCGACCAGGTGAGTGATGCCGGCGGTGGCGAGCGTCTCGTCGGCGCGGCCGATCCGGAACATCAGCCCGGCGCGCAGCGGGCCGGTGCCGGGGGCGAGGACGGTCTCGATGCCGTCGACCTCGGTGTGGACGATTGTCACGGGTGTCAGGCCTTCCTCGCCGCGGCGGCCCAGGCGGCGTCCGCGTGGCGCCGCCACAGCGCGTCGGGCTGGCCGGAGATCATGTCCCAGGGGTACTCGGTGGTGAGGTCACCCAGCGCCTCGAAGTGAGGCGCGGCCAGGAGAGGCTGGCCGGAGAAGCTGAACGCGGCCGCAAATTGGGTGTGCGCCCTGATCCAGCTGAGGTTGCGCTCGAAACCGGGGTTTAGGACGGATTCCTCGGCGGCTTCGACCAGGCTCTCGCGCACGCCCTCACGCCACCAGTACGTGTGCTGCTCGGCATCGCTGAGATCGGCCCAGTGCTCCAGGTGCGCCTCGACGGTGATCACCGCGCCGAGGCCACCCGGCACAGCGGTGTGGCGGCATTCGTCGGCGAACGCGTGCACGGCCTCCCAGCTGCCGCCCCACTTCGGGCACAGCTGCTGCAGCAGTTGGCTCTGCGCCGGGTAGTGCCCGGGGTGATGGGCTGCGAGCCGGTCGTAGCGGCGCCTGGCCTCCGACTGCCCGAGTTCAAGGCCTCTGGCGGTCATCAGCCTCAGGTACCAGCCGAGCGTGTGCGAGGGGTCGATCCCCACGGCCTCGATCAGCAGCCGCTCCGCCCGGCGCAGGTAGTCGTGGAACTCCTCGAACTGCTCACCGGAAACGTGGTGCGCGCTGAACCCGGAGCGGACCTTCCAGCCGGTGCGTATGTGGTGGTAGGCCAGCAGCGAGCGGGCGAGCACGCCCTCGGGCCCCTCACCTGCGGTGACCAGCGCCCCGTGCAGCCATGTGTCGGCGCCGCGCATGTCCGCCACCGTCCGGGCCGCTACAGCGAGGTCCTGACCGTCACCGAATTCGGACAGCCGCATCCTGACGGCGCCCCAGTCGCCAGCACGGGCTGCGGTCCGCAACCGGGCGAGGTTCGGGAACGCTGTGTGCAGGTCATGGACCGGCATTCTCAGACGGGCGGCAGGAGGCATGCGGAGGATCATAGGACGATCGGTGATCCCGTGCGCGGGGATATCCCTTGTTCGGCGGGCCCGGCTGCGCGTGCCGCTCGGGAGCGGGCCGCGCTCGCCATCCACGGCATGCGGTCTCCCGTCCTGATGCGCACGTAAATGGACTTCGGGCACAGCACCCGCTGACGCCGTCGCCGGGGTCGCGCTGTGGTCACCCGACCACCCGTCGGCTCGTGACCCGGCGCAGCGCGGCGGCGTCGAGCTGTTGGGTGAGGTCGCGGACGGCCTCGTGGTCGTCGTCGCTCAGCCGTTGTCGTGGCGGTACACAGCACCATGGGAAGCTCGGCGATGTCCTCGTCGCTGGTGTTGGTGGGCTGCGGGGCGGGTTCGGTCATCGTTCGGGGTGGGCCAGCCGACTATTGGTCTCGGTGTGCTGGTGGAGCGCGTCCAGGAGTGCGGTCTGCTGCTCGGTGCGTCGGTCGTGTGGAGTGCCTCGGCCGACCAGTACAGGGTGGATGGGTCCGCGAGGAGCCCCGGGCCGCTACGCTACGGCTTGCGGGCGGCGTCGCTGCCCCCATCACCAGCCCTTGAGGGATTCCGGTGTCAAGCCGGTGCCGCGCTTGCGCGGTGTCTCTGTGCGCCCTCAGGAGGTAGTGGTGGAAGCCGTGTTGACGCGGGATCTGATCCGGCTGGCGATGGAGTCGATCGAGCGGTTGGGTACTGCCGAGGAACTGCCTGATCCGGTGGTGCTGGACCTCCCGGACGGCCTGCCGGGAACGCGTGGTCGGCAGGTGCGGTGGGAGCCGCTGGTCGCCCTCACAGTGGCCGGACACATCTGCCGGTACTGGTCTCAGGTCAACCGACGCAATTCTCTGACCAGCAAAGTTTATCGGGCCCTGTACGGGCCTGTTCCCGTTCAGCCGTAGATCATTTCCCGTACAGAGCTCGGAGAGCGCAGCGCTGGTCGCGGCAATGGCGATCATCGAAAAGGCGCAGCAGCGTCGTTGAGGGCATCAATGATCAAGTCGCGCGGGCCCGCAGGTGTTGCCCGACCAGGCAATCGGGCCCCCGCGCCGCCCAACAGCGAAAAAGCAGAGCAGGCGTCGGCTCGTCTGGATCGGCTTGCCCCGTTCGACTGCGCACAGCGTGTCGGTGGCCTCCTTGTCTCTGTTCCTGGTTGACATGTCGTTGCCCCGGGCCGAAGCGGGCTGGGCGGGCCGCGACGCGGCCCGCCCAGTTCAGAGTCTGTGCTCCGGTTTCAGCTCCGTACGAGGGCGTTCCACTTCTGGGCGTTGCTGCCGTTGCAGTCCCACAGCTGTAGCCGCGCGGTGTTGGCTGCGGTGCCTCCGGGGAGGTCGACGCATCGGCCGGATGCGGGGTTGTAGAGGCTGCCGTCGGGCCTGGGCAGGAAGATCTGGTTTGGCAAGGCGTTGCCGCAGGTCCAGATCTGCAGGGGTGTGGTGTTGGCGGTGCCGGCTCCGGTGGCGTCGAGGCAGCCACCGAGGGCGCGGACGGTGCCGTCGGGCTCGAAACTCCACTTCTGGGCGTTGCTGCCGTTGCAGTCGTACAGCTGGACGGCGGTGCCGTTTGTGGTGACGGCGCCGGCGATGTCGATGCACTTACCGGTCTGGGCGGCGAAGGTGACGATGCTGTTCTCGGCGTAGGTGCTCAGGACACCGGTCATGGCGGTGTCCCAGTTGTAGAGGGGGCCGGCGATGGGGTGGCCGGTGGAGAACTGGATGATGCCGCCCTGGGTCATGCCCCAGAGGGTGGGCGCACCGGTACCGGTGAGGTCGCCGTCGGAGCCGATGACCGGCCACATGGCGCTGGTGATGCCGGTGCCGATCTTGGTGTCGGTCGCGATCGCGGCGAAGGTGGGGAAGGTGATGGCGCCGCCGAAGGGGTCGCTCACGCTGACGGTCCCCAGGGTGAAGGTGTAGCCGCGCAGTTCGCCGGTGCTCTGGTTGCGTGTCCACAGGCCGGGACGGCCCTGGCCGGTCCAGTCGCCGGGCGCTATGAGGTCCCAGCCCTTCCATCCAGTGGCGGCGAGTTTGGTCGGGGAGCCGAGGAGGACAGTGCCTACGGCCGGGTAGAACCAGAGGGCGCCGGTGCCGTCCGGGCTGGACTCGACGGTGAACAGGCCGGTTTTGTTGGCGAACTTCTTGTTCGGGTCGAGCTTGCTGGTGGTGGGGTCGCCGCTGGCGGCGATCTGCAGGGTGGTGGACCAGTCGGCGGCGTTGTAGCCCGTGCAGTCGGTCACCTTCGGGTCGCAGGCCGGCTTGCCCACCATGCTGCTGGCGTCGAAGGTGCCCGCGACACCGGTGTTGTTGCCCGGGTTCTGGTAGTAGTAGAGGCTTGCGTTGCCGTCCTTGTGAGCGATCAAGTCGTCGATGCCGGTGCCGCCGCGCAGGCTGCCGCGGTGGGTGATGCGGTAGTTCGCCCAGGAGTCGTGGTCGGGGGACAAGGTCTTGGGCGCGGCGAGCTTGGCCGTGGGCGCAGTGGCGGGGATGCTGTAGGCGCGCAGGTCGCCGTTGGGGTCGGCGGTGAGGATGTCGGGCAGGGAGTCGCCGGTGACGTCGCCGAAGGCCGGGGCGGGGCTGTTGGGGTTCCACGGCACGTAGAAGGCGTATTGCGCGGCCGGTGAGAGGTTTCCGGCGTTGTCCTCGGCCTGGACGTAGAGGATGTTGGTACCCCAGCGTCCGGGGGTGACGGGGATCTGGCCGGAGGGCATGGCGCTGCCGCACTGCCAGGCGGTGCCTGCGAACTGCGGGTCGAAGCTCCAGCGCAGGCAGGCCACGCCGGAGGCGGAGCCGGCACTCGGTGCCGGGTCGGTCGCGGTGAACGGAACGCCGCCGCTCTGGCCGGCGTAGATCTGGGGGGTCTGGCCGTTGCCGCTGGGCGGGAACTGCTTCGTTGTGTCGGCGACCGTGGCCGGGAAGGTCACGGTCGGCGGGGTGAGGTCGACCTTGAAGTGGCAGTCCGGGGTGGGGGCGGACCACGGGACGGTGTCCACCTTGTCGTCGGCCTGGAAGTTGAACCTGTAGGAGTGGCCGTCCTGGATCACGCGGCCGGGGACCTGGAAGCTCGTGATGCCTCCGTTGCCGACGGCAGCCGTGATGCCGTCCGCGACGTTGGGGCTGCCGGGGAGGCTGAGGTCCCACAGGTGGTCCGCGCTCGCGACCTGGCTCTGGGTCGGGCTGGTGACGGTGGCGTTGAGCCAGACGGCGTTGTCCTGGTTGGTGCCCGCGCCGAGCCAGGCCCAGTTGTTGGGGTTGCCGTCACCGCATGCCTGATTGGTCCCGGCGGGGTTGACCGTCCTGGGTGGGGGCCATACTCCCGGGTTCGTGGGGACGTCGGGCACCCGGTCGTACTTGACGGTCAGCGAGGGCTGGTAGTTGATGCGCTTGAAGCCGTTCGCGTTGTTCTCGTCGCCGTAGAGGCCGAACGTCAGCTGGCCGTAGTTGACGTACTGCTTCATCGCACCGGTGATGTCGTAGCTGAACGGCACGTTGTCCGGGCATCCGTGACCCACGCCTGCGATCCAGGCTGTCTTGTCGAGGCGACCGCCCAGTTGCCCAGGCTGATTGGACCAGGTAGTGCTGTTCGAGATCGGCCTGTCGGCGACGTAGAGGTCGAGCGGGTAGCCCTGATCGCAGGACCAGTCGGCGGAGGCGAACTCCGTCATCGTCATCGTCGCAGAGTAGATGACCGCCCCGCCCAAGGGGCGGATGTCGAACTGGAAGAAGCTGCGCTCCTTGTCAGCGGGGGAGCAACTGCCGCCGTTGGGGTACGTGCCGCAGACTCCGACTCCCGGGTGGTCGCTACCCCGACTTCCCTGGTGGTTGAAGTTCCCGCTGTCGGGGCCGTCGTGGGCTGACTGGACCCAGGTCCAGGCGTTGCCCTGCAAGTTGTAGGGCAGCCAGTCCGGGTCGATGTAGTACGGGGCGATGCCGTGGGCGAGGAGGTCCTGGTCGGGGGTCAGGTCGATGCCGGCGGCGCCTGCCTTGACGGGCATGTCGGAGACCTTCGAGCCCGTGCCCGGGCCTGCCTCGGAGCTGGTGGTGGCCGTCTGGCCGGTGTCCGAGGGGGCATCGGCCGGGGCTGCGGCGAGCGTCCTGGCGGACTTTGCGGCAGGGGCGGTCTTTCCCGCTGCCGGTGGCGGGGCACTATCCCACATCTGTGGGGTGCGGGCGATCCAGCGGGGCTTGCCGTCCGTGCCGGCGGCGGTGAGGTTGCCGTGGGTGTCGCCGGTGACGGCCACGCCGTCGGTGGCGGTGTCGAAGTGGAGGTTCTTCAGGACCGGATTGGCCGCGGCGGCCTGGGTCTTGACGACGAAGACGGTGGTGAAGCCGCCGGCCTTGGTGGCGGTCACCTTGAGGTCGATGTCGGGTGCGACGGACGGGTAGATCACGCTGTCGTCGCTGACGGTGGGTGTGGTCAGCGGGAGCGGCGAGGCGAGGGAGAGCTTCTTGCCGTCCGGGCTGGTCATGGTCGCCAGCGGGCCGTCACCTCCCTTGGACAGCACCAGCTTCCCGGCCACGGACTTCGGGGAGAAAGTGCCGTCCCGGTTGGCCGCGAGGGTGGCGTCCAGCGGCTTCCAGACGCCGTCCTGGCGGACCCGCTGCTGGTCCATGTGGCTGGTGAGGGCGAAATGGCCGTCCGGGGTGGCTGCGGTCTCGCTGAACTCGGTCGTGAGCGAGTCGACCGGAATGTTCTTTTGTGTTTTCTTGGCCTCGGCAATGGCCTTCTCCGCCTCGCTGGCGGGCGGCTGCTTCACGGCGGTGGCAGGCACCGGTGCGTCGGAGGCGTGGGCCTGGATCCCTGGGAGGCCGGTCGTGAGTGCCAGGACGGCCGTCACGGCCAGTGCTCTGATGGGTATGCCGCTGTGGCGGCGCTTTACGTTCAAAACGGGAATCTCCCCCCAAAGGACATGACATGGCCCGCGCAGACGGAGGCCAGGGGCACCGTAGGGGATGCGCAGACCGATGACCAGACTGCCCGGGCGCCGGGGGCCCGAATTGCGAGGACAAATCCGATTCGTGGACCGAGTGACAATCCTCACCAAGCAAGTGTTCTTGACGGTTCGTCAACCTGCTTCGCTAGCATTTCCCGATTCGGATACAGGAACGTGGCTCCCGTATTCCGGGGGCCAAATACTGGGGGGTATGAAAAAGTGTCATTCAGGCAACCGCCAGGCTCCGAAAGCATAACGGGCGGGAGGGGGATGCTGCGCGGACGGCTCGCGGCCGTCACGACGGCCGCCCTCCTCGCGTCGATGCTGGCGCCCCTGCCGCTCGCCGCGGCGGCGGACAAGCCCGACTACTCACGAACGTGGTCACCGCCCAACACGCCGCTGCCGAAGACGGCTTCGATTCCGGGCAAGAACGCCGAACCAGTGGCGGCCCCGAAGCCCGAGCACCCGGTGCCGCCGGCCTGGGCCCCGCCGAAGGACCGCAAGCCGATCGTAGGCGGCCACGCCTCCGTGAAGCTCGGCTCCGCACCCGAGGCGCACCCCCTCGGCGAGGGCGAGAAGCCGCAGGCCGGCGACGAAGCGAAGGCCGCAGGGCTTCCCGTCACGGTCGCGCCGCTGGCCGGGTCCTCGGCCGCCGGGCAGACGGTGCAGGTCGAGATGGCCGATGCCAAGACCGCAGCAGGCGCCGGGCTCCCCGGCGTCGCGGTCACCCTCACCCGCCCCGGCTCCGGCGACGACGCGCCGGTGCGCCTGGGCGTCGACGCGGCCGGCCTCGACGCCTCGTTCGGGGCGAACTGGGCGGCCCGCGCCCACCTGGTGGTGCTGCCCGGCTGCGCGACGACGACGACGCAGGCACCCGAGTGCCAGAAGCAGACGCCGCTCGAGTCGCACTACGACCCGGCGGCGAAGAAGCTCGTCGCCGACGTCCCGTTGAACGGGACGGGGACGGCCAAGGCGGCCAGCTCCTCGGCCACGAAGTCCTCGGCCGACGCCGCCCACGGGGAAACCCACGCGGTGGACGCGGACAGCACCACCACCTCCACGACGGTGGGCGTGGTCTCGGGCGCTTCCAGCGGGGCCGGAACGTACGCGGCGACCCCGCTCGGCCCCTCCCAGGCCTGGACAGCCGGAGGCTCGTCCGGCGCGTTCACCTACGCGTACCCGATCCAGGTCCCGCCAGCACTGGCTGGTATGGCCCCGAATGTGTCGCTGTCCTACGACTCGGCCTCGGTGGACGGGCGGACCTCGTCGACGAACGCGCAGGCATCCTGGATCGGCGACGGCTGGAACCTCGGCTCCGGGTTCGTCGAGCGGTCCTTCAATTCCTGTACGCAGGCCGGGATCACCGGCTCCGGCGACCAGTGCTGGGGCGGCGCCAACCTGACCATGTCCTTCGGAAACCGTTCCGGCGAGCTCGTCCCGGACGACGCCTCCTGCCAGTCCGGCGCACCCGCCGCGATGGAACAGGCCGCCTGCACCTGGCGGTTGAAGGGCGACGACGGCACGAAGGTCCAGTTTCTGACCGGTGCGACCAACGGCACCTGGAACGGCTCCTACATCAAGGTCACCGACACCGGCGGCACCGTCTACTACTTCGGCCTGAACCACCTTCCGGACGCCGGCGGCAACCCGACCACCGTCGGCGCGGACAGCGGCTCGGCGTGGACCGTGCCGGTGTACTCGCCCAACAGCGGCGACCCGTGCTACGACCCGGCCAAGGGCCAGGGCTCGTGGTGCCAGATGGCCTGGCGGTGGAACCTCGACTTCATCGTCGACCCGCACGGCAACCTCACCACCTACACCTACACGCCCGAGACGAACTACTACTCCCGCGGCGGTGCCCAGAACAACGGCAACGGCACCAGTACCGCCTACACCCGTGCCGGCGTGCCCGCCACGATCGGCTACGGCCAGCTCCTCTCGGACCAGCTGAACAACAACGGCGCCTACAACCCCGCCGCGAAGATCGTCTTCAACACCTCCGAGCGGTGCGTCACCTCCACCGCGGCCTGCGACCCGTCCCAACGCACCGTAGCCAACGCGGGCAACTGGCCGGACGTGCCGATGGACCAGCAGTGCGATGCGACCAGCGCGTGCACCGTCTACGGACCCACGTACTGGAGCTCCAGGTGGCTGGCGTCCATCGCCACCCAGATCCGGGTCAACGGCACCTACCAGACCGTGGACTCGTACACGCTCAACCACACGTTCATCAACGTCCAGAACGCCACCGAGAACACCCAGGTCCCCTGGCTCGCCTCCGTACAGCGCACCGGCCAGGACCCCCAGGCCACCGGCGGGCCCATCACCATCCCGCCGGTGTCCTTCACAGCGCAGCTCATGCCCAACCGCGTCGACGGCACCAGCCTCGTGCCCGCGCCGCCGGCCTACAACCGGCCCCGCATTCAGCTGATCACCACCGAGACCGGCAGCACCGTCGGCGTCAACTACGCCTCCGCCGGCTGCTCGCGCATCAACAACGTCATGCCGGCCTCCGCCGACAGCGACACGCTCTCCTGCTACAACGTCAAGTGGAACCCGCCGGGCTCGATCGCCGGTTCGGATCCCGTGGACGACTGGTTCCTCAAGTATCCGGTCACCAGCATCACCGTGAACCCGGCAACGGCGAAATCCGTTCCGATGGTGACCAATTACAGCTACGGCAAGGCCGCCTGGCACCGCAACGACTCGCCGATGACCCAGGACAAGAATCGCACCTGGGACCAGTTCCGCGGCTACGCCTCCGTCACCGTCGTCACCGGCAGCGGCAAGGACGGGCCGCAGTCGCAGTCGTCGACGACGTTCTACCAGGGCATGGACGGCGACTTCCTCGCGAACGGCACCGCCCGTAGCGTCCAGGTCGCCGGCGCGTTCAGCGGCAACACGATCGACTCCGGCTGGCTGTCCGGCCTGCCCCTGGAGTCCGACACCTACACGCAGGCGGGCGGCAGCATCACCGCCTACATGCTCTCCACCACGAGCAATCCGGTCACCACGGCAACACACAAGCAGGGCAGCATGCCCGACCTCGTGGCCCGCTACGCGTCCACCGGCCTGACGGCCACCTCGCGCTCGTTGAAGGCGGACGGCACCTGGCGCACCGCCGCCAAGACCATCACCACCGACCCGGCGTACGGCAACCGGAGCGCCGCCTCCACCGACACCGCCGACGGCCTGCCCGACATCTGCACCCGCACCACGTACGCGGCCGGTTCGGACCCGCAGGTCATGGCGCTGCCGTCCGAGGTGATCACGGTCTCCGGCACCAACGCCTGCACCGCCACCCCGACCGCCGCCAACACCGTCTCCTGGGCGAGGTTCGCCTACGACGGCCGGAGCGCCGGGCAGCTGGGCACCGCGCACGACGTCACCAGCGCCCTGGCACTCGACCACTTCGACGCCAGCGGTACCCCGCAGTTCACCGCGGTGAACAACGCCTACGACGGCTACGGGCGGCTCACCGGTGTGACCGACCCCAACGCCACCGACAGCGCCCACCCCGGTGGCGCCACCACGACCACGGCGTTCGCGTCGGCCGCCGCCGGCGAACTGCCGAACAGCGTCACCGTCACCGCTCCGGCCCCGGCCGGTGCGAGCGACGCCGGCTCAGGGCGTGTCACGACGACCGCACTGGACCCGGCACGTTCGCTGCCGACCAGTGTCACCGACCCCAACGGCCGCACCGCGAACCGGGCTTACGACGCCCTCGGGCGGTCCACCGCCGTGTGGCTGCCGGGCAGGGACACCAAGGCGGGCGCCAACACCACGTTCGCGTACTCGATGCCGGGCGTGGTCAACGGCACCGCAGTGCCACCGACCGTGACCACCTCCAGCCTGAAGGCGCCGCCGCCGAACAACCCGACGGCGGCTGATTCCTACGCCGTCGGCATCCAGATCATGGACGGCTCGGGCCGGGTCGTGCAGACCCAGTCCACCCCGGCACTGTCCTCCTACACCGGCCGGCTGATCACCGACACCGTCTACGACTCGCAAGGGCGTGTCACCAGGGCCAACAGCCCCTGGTACAACGACGACACCGCACCCAGCACCACACCGTTCGTGACCACGACCCAGAAGGTCCCGGCCCAGACCTACAAGGTCTACGACGGTCTCGGCCGTCCTGTGTCCACGCAGTTCGTGGCCTTCGGCGTCACCCAGACCACCACCACGACCGCCTACCCCGGTGCGGACCGCACCGACACCACGCCGCCCGCGGGCGCGACGCCGACCTCGGCCGTCACCGACACGCGCGGCCGCACCACCCAGCTGTGGCAGTACAAGACCGCTTCCGCCACCGGCAACCAGGCCGACGCGGACGTGACCTCCTACACCTACACCGCGGACGGGCACCTCGCCTCGCACAAGGACGCTGCGGGCAACACCTGGACCCGCAGCTACGACCCGCGGGGCCGGGAGACCGCCGCGACCGACCCGGACACCGGCGCCAGCAGCAAGACCTACGACGGCGACGGCCGCCTGGCCACCACCACCGACGCGCGCGGGCAGACCCTCGCCTACACCTACGACCTGCTCGGCCGCACAACCGGCACCTACTCCGGCTCCGTCACCCCGGCCAACCAGCTGACCGGTCTCACCTACGACACCGTCGTCAAGGGCCAGCCCGCCACCTCGACCCGCTACGTCAACGGTGCGGGCGGCATCGCCTACACCAGCGCCGTGCTGGCCTACGACACCGCCTACCACCCCACCAAGACCACCATCACCATCCCCGGCACCGAGATCGGCCAGGGTGCCACCCCGTTCACCTACACCTACCAGGCCGCCTACAACCCGATCAGCGGCGCACTGGCCTCCGACAACCGCTCGGCCGTCGGAGACATCGCCGCAGAGACCGTCACCTACACCTACGACGTCAACGGACCTCTGCGCACATACGGCGCCCTCGGCGGCGCGACGTACGACCTGTCCTCGGACTGGGACGCCTACGGGCGCAACATCCGCTCCACCATGAACCCGTGGGGCACCCAGATCGTCGTCACCAACACCTACGACGAGTCCACCGGCCGCCAGCTCTCGCAATTCGTCGACAAGCAGACCGCCTCCACCGGAGCCGTCCAGCAGACCACCTACGCCTACAACACCGCCGGACAGCTCACCGCCGTCCGCACCATCCCCGACAACACACCCTCGTCCACCGACCTGCAGTGCTTCGGCTACGACTACCTCGGCCGACTCACCAACGCCTGGACCGACACCGGCACCCTCACCCAGGCCGCCCAGCCCACGGTGGGAGGCATCGGCTCCTGCAACAACACCACGCCCACCAGTGGCGCCCAGGCACCCCTGAGGACCACGGTCGGCGGCCCGGCCCCGTACTGGCAGAGCTACAGCTACGACCTCACCGGCAACCGCACCCAGCTCCTCCAGCACGACCCCTCCGGTGACACCACCAAAGACACCACCACCAACCAGACCTTCCCGACCTTCGGGACCGTCAACACCCCCACCACCGCCCCCAACACCGGCGGCGGAACCGGCGGACCGCACGCCCTGACCGGCACCACCACCACGGCGCCCACCGGCACCACCGGGACCAGCGCCCAGTACGACGCGGCCGGCAACACCACCGCCGTCACCGACACCTCCGGCACCGCCGCCCTGACCTGGGACAGCGAGAAGAAACTCGCCTCCTACACCAAGACAGGCACCGCCGGACCCACCACCTACCTCTACGACGCCGCCGGCAATCAGCTCATCCGCCGCGACCCCGGCAAGACCACCATCACGCTCGGCAACGACGAACTCGTCTACGACAAGGGCACCAACACCGTCACCGGGGTTCGCTACTACCCCATCCCCGGCGGCACCACCCTGGTCCGCCAGGGCGGCAAGTCGACCTACCAGATCGCCGACCCGCACGGCACCGGCAACCTGGCCTTCGACGCCACCACGCTGGCCGAGTCCCGCCGCCCGACCGACCCCTTCGGCAACCCCCGCGGCACCCAGCCCACCACCTGGGCCGGCGACCACGGCTTCGTCGGCGGCACCAAGGACGATGCCACCGGACTCACCAACCTCGGCGCCCGCGAATACCAACCCACCACCGGCCGCTTCCTCAACCCCGACCCCATCCTCGACCCGGCCAACCCCCAACAGTGGAACGGCTACGCCTACAGCCAGAACAACCCCGTCAACCTCAGCGACCCCAGCGGCCTCATCTCCGACGACTGCAACGAGGGCCGTTGCGGAGGCCACTACAGCGCCCACGACGACCGCGGCGACGACGACGGCCCCCACCGTAACTACTACTACGTCAAGACGGACACCGACCACGCCCCGATCGTGATCCGGGATGTGGTGACAGTTCCGGAGCCACTGCGCAACAACAAGGAGTTCTTCAAAGAGCTGAGGAAGCAGCTCCAAATAGTCGACGACAAGCAGTTCCCGGGCATGCCAATCATGCGGTCCCAAATCGCAGATGCCGCCCTGACGGCCTGCATGGTAACCAACTGCTCGGAACTCGATCACTTCTTGCACCTCTCTCGGGATTGGAAGATCGAGGACAACGAGGTAGGCCCAGACTTCCGAGGCGGAGCCGGGGGTCGTGCCGCCATAGAGCAAAGCAAGGGTCGCAATTCCAAGGAATCCAAGGAATCCAAGGAATCCAAGCCCTCGGATAAATGCGATTCGTTCCCCGCAGGAACCCTCGTCCTGATGGCCGACGGATCCAGCAAGGACATCGTCAACATCAAGGCCAGCGACACCGTTCTCACAACGGATCCCCAAACAGGCCAGACCACCCCCGAACCCGTCACAGCAAAGATCACCACACCGGACGACACCCAGTTCACCGACCTCGCGCTCGCCCTCCCGGACGGCAGCAAGGCAGAACTCACGTCCACCGCACACCACCCGTACTGGAACGCCACCACCAAAACCTGGACCAACGCCGAGAACCTCCAGGCAGGTCACCAGCTCTACTCTCCGGACCACGGTCTGATCCTCATCCTCGCGACCCGCACGTACACCACGGAGCCGCAGACCGCCCACAATCTGACGGTCGCAAACCTCCACACATACTATGTACTCGCTGGCAACACGCCAGTGCTTGTGCATAACGCGACCTGCCACTTTATCGACGGAGAAATACCGGAGGCGGGCGCAATCGACCGGGGCTCGCTGACTAAGCTCAAAGAAAAGCAGCTCGAGAAGGCACTGGGAGACATTGGAGAGAATCCGCACAGCTTCAAGGCTGACTGGGTCGGGAAGAACAATGTTCCGAAGTTTGACGCAATGCGAGACGGTGACAACCGGATCATTCTCGTGAGTAAGGATGGCAAAATCTTGGTTCCGACGAATTATAAGTACGTCCCGTGAGTGCATTTCGCATCTACCTCAGAGTCGTCAGTTCATCTCTGCAGCCGGAAGAAATTTCTAGCAGGCTCGGAACGACGCCCGACGAGTCGGCGTCGATAGGCAGCCGTAGGCGCCCCGAGTCACCCCCGAGGTCTCATGCGACATGGGTTCGGCGGGCGGAGGTGTCAGGCGTCGATGCGCGACCCGAGGATCTGGAACCAGTAATCCTAGACTGGGGAATGGATTTTTCCAGTGCTCTTGGGCGACTGGTGGCATCCACTGATGCTGTCGTTTCGCTGGAAATCGTTCAGCAGATCAGAGACATCGAAAGCGGTAGAGAGAAGGGGATATTTCTCGGGGCCGATCTAATCGCCTGGCTTGGCGCCGCCGGGGCGTCGCTCGACATCGACCAGTATATCTATCACGAATGTGGTGACGGATTTTATGATCCCGCAGGCTAGTAGATTGGTCGCTGTCACCTTGTAGTCGATCGCAGTTCGCTCTAGATGCCTCATGCTGCGTACGATTAGCGGGCTGGTTGACAAAGAAAGAGGTCCCGCCGGCGGGTTTCGGCGGGACCTCTTTGGGTTTTGACGGCAGTGCTGAACTTGATTGAGTGATGTCGGGGCTCGCCGCCGGGCAGCGGAGGGTTCCGTCGCGTCCTTCCAGCAAGGGCGGAGCACGAGGATGATGTTCGCGTGATTCGAGACCTCCCGCCGCTGCGGTTGCCCAACTACGCCGTGGTCCGTATCGGCTGCTCACCCGAGGTGCCCGCCGAGATTGCCGGCGATCTGCGGAACAGGGGTATCCCGGCGGGGCTGATCGGCTATGAGTACCAACCCCTGACCGAGGCGACGTTGCTGGACGGGATCGGCGAGAGCGGGTTGGTCATCTTTGGGGCCAGCGGCTTGTTTGGGTGGATTGGCATCGATGTCGCTTCGCGTTGCGTCCTGCACCTCCCCACGACCGAGTCCGCGACCGCCTGGCACGTGAACCGGGACCTTGAGGCCTTCCACGAATGCGTCGCGGCCGTCATCGGCCGCTTCCCGTTCTATGAAGAGGACGAAGAGGACATATTCGAGGAAGCGGCGGACGAGCTCCGCCGGCTCCTCGACACCCTCGATGACAGCGCACTCGCCCAAAACGGGTTGTGGGAGACCCTGTGCGACGACGTGGCGATGGGCGACTACGCGAAACTGGGAGGAGGCCTGAGTCATCTCAATCTAGGCCCAGGCCGGTGGCAGCGAGGCAGCCGTCGACGAGTTCCGGACGGTACTGGATCCTCTTGAGCCGCCGTTTCACGGCTCGGGTGATCTGAGCGAGGTCCGCGCGGCAGCGAGGTTGCCGATCTCGCGTTTGACCAGCGACCAGCTGCCCTCCTGCAGGTTGAGGTCGAGCGCGTACGTGGGCAGGTGGAACATCGTGAGCCACTCGGCCTTCGCGGTGATGAAGGCCCTCATGCCGGCCGTCAAGTGCAGGCGGAGATTGTCCCAGACCAACACGATCGGCCCGCCGGGCTGGATGCGAGCGCGCACGGTCAGGTCCCTGAGATCTCGCCAGCTGAAGCCCTTCGGCTCGTCCTTTCGGCCGCGGTACTCGCGGATCGCGTAGATGAGCCGGGACCGCTCGCCGGCCTTGTAGCAGGCCATGCCGGCCGTCGGCGCCCGCCCGGAGCCCCGGGCTCCCACCCTCACGATCGGTTTCCGGCCGGAGCACACCTACCGGCCGTACGGGCTTCGCCTGAGAGCGGCCGCAGTCCGCGGAATCGACGGCGGCCGTCAGTGACGGCGCGCCCTCGATTCACCCACCGGGCCGGGAACCAACCGCGATGCGGCCGACGTCAGCCAGCCGCCCACTGCGGAAGCAGGGCTTCCCGCGCTCCAGTAGGTGACTTCCCACGGCGTTGACCGGACCTGCGAGCGGCAAGTGCTCGCGGGCACCGTTGTTTCTCGCACCAGCAGGCAGAGGTTCGACAGCGAGCGGGGCAGAACCACCGTGGCGCCCGCTCCCGGGCCAGCACGGCCGCCCGCGCCCGGGCGGCGATCCCGGTCGTTACCCGGCACTACCCTGGCGATCATGTTGTGTCGGTGGGTACGGACGACACGTCGATCGCGAGGTAGCCGGATTCGGTTCCTGCCATGAGCAGCCCGTTGTGTTCCGTTAGCGCGTGTGCCTGTTCTTCCAGGGGCAGCGTGTGTGCGGTCCTGGTGTACGGGTTCCAGATGCGCACCGTCCTGTCGTTGCTGCTGGCGGCGGCGAGGAGGGGGTGCCGTCGGCGGCGGTGAACACCGCCACCGCCCACACCCTGCCGGTGTGGCCGGTCAGTGGCCTGCCGACTTCGGTGCCGGTGGCTGGGTCCCAGATCCGCACCGTCAGATCGCTGCTGCCGGTGGCGAGGCGGGCCGTGCCGTCGGCAGCCGTGAACACCGCCACCGCCCACACCCTGCCGGTGTGGCCGGTCAGTGGCCTGCCGACTTCGGTGCCGGTGGCTGGGTCCCAGATCCGCACTGTCAGATCGCTGCTGCCGGTGGCGAGGCGGGCCGTGCCGTCGGCAGCCGTGAACACCGCCACCGTCCGCGGGGACCGGTCAGGTTGTGGCGGTGCGCGGCTGCGGGACGCGGAACAGGACGTGGCGGGCCTTGCGGACCACTTCCTCCAGCAGGCCCTGGCGGGCGAGTTCGCGCAGTCCGTTGCGGACGTCGCGGCGGGAGGGGGCGTTGACGGCGGTGCGGACGTCCTCGGCGGACCACAGGCGCCCGGGGGCCTGGCCCATGAGGGCGAGGACCAGGCCCGTGTCCAGGGGCGCGGGAGCGTCGCGGCGCTCTCGCGCGGGTTCCGGGCGGGCTGGCGGGGTCGACGGAACGACGGTTGGCAGAGCGAGGGCGAGGTGGGGCGGGTCGTTGACGAGGTTGTCCCACAGAGCGGCCAGGCGCGGCAGGTCGGCGGCCGTGTCCCGCAGCCGCTCGTACATCGCCGCCTGGGCGGCCGCTTCGCGGGCGCGGCGGTCGAACTCGGCGGCCAGGGCCTGGGCCTGGGCCGGGGTCTTCACCTCGCTCCAGGACCGGGGAGTATCCACCCGGGGCACGCTAGCGCCGGCGCGGGCGCGGGCCAAGCCCGCTGCGGCCGGTGTCGCCCGTGCGGGTGAAACCGGATCAGGGAGCGTCACCAGCACAGGGTGTGGGTGCCGTCGGGCAGCCAGCCCTGGAGGTAGCCGTCGAGGAAGGCGGCGAGCTCGCGTGGCCGGACGCCGGGCTCGTGCTGCAGGGCGGCGACGGGCCACCACCGCCACGGGCCCGGCCCGGGCCCGCACAACGGCAGCGGGTACCCGGCGGGCGCGAGCACCAGGGCCAGGTGGGCGGGCAGGCCGAGCGCCGCCGTGCGCGCGGCGCCGGCGACGGCGGCGAGCTGCGCCCGGGGCAGGCCCCACCAGTGCCGGGCGGCCCGCAGCGCTGCCTGTGGGCATGCCGTGCGGGCGGGTGCGCAGGTGAGCGGTGGCGTCCACCGGCCGTGACGGTAGCTCAGCAGGACCTGCTCGGCGGGGCGGTCCAGGAGGAGGACGGCGACGGCCCAGTGGGGGCGCGCGGATCGCGGGGTGGGCATGGTCCCCACTGTGCGCGCATGCCATTGAAATGGCATGTCGGTGCGCCGCATCCGTGTGGTGCGCGGGCCGCGTGCAGTGCGGGCGCATGAGCCCTGTGGGCTGCGGGCCGTCGCCGCAGTTCGGGTGCGGTCACTCGTCAGGGTGGAGATCCGTATCCGCATCGTTGCGCACGGTGATGACAGCTCTAGGGTTGCGGCCATGGACAGGATCACCCTGACATGGCGGGACGTGCTGGCGGACCCGGCGGCAGCGGCCGCGCTGCTCAAGCGGTACGAGGAGAAGGCCGAGGAGTACATCGCCGATTCCCGGACCCTGCGGCTGTGGCTGGAAAGCGTGCCGCCCCTGACATGCCTGGACGATTCCGGCGCCACCGGCCCGGCACGGGACCGCACCGCCCGCGCCGCCCGGCCGGAGGAACGTCCGGACCCGGATCCCGGCTCCGGCGCGCAGACCCCCGGCCCGGACCCCGACGCCGCCCCGGGCGGCCGAGCCCGGGGCACGGGCGCCGACCCGGCGCCCCCCGGCAGGGGCGGCACGGACGGCACCGGGGAGGCCGACGGCATCCACCGCGCGCCGGACGGAACCACGTGGATCGTCCCGCCGCAACGCGGACCCGCCGCCCAGGCCCCTCCCGGCCCGCGGGCCGCGGCCTCCACCGGCCGGGCAACGCTCGCGGAGCGGGTCACCCGGGCCCTGGAGCGAGTCCCGCACGGGCGGCGCCTGACGGTTCGCCACATCGCCCGGGAGATCGGCCACAAGAACGTGCGGAGTCTGCGGTCGGCACTGGACAGGATGGCCGACCAGGGCCTGCTGGTGAAGACCGAGCTCCACCCGCGGGCCGTGGTCTACCACCGCGCCGCACCGGCCGATCCCGCACACGACACCCAGGAGGCGTTCATGCCCTGACCACGGCGCACACGCGCGACAAGACCGGGCCGCCGCCAACTCCGACATCGGCGACGGCCCGTGACGACCTCGGACACACAGCTGACATCCACGTCATCAGCCGTGCCCGCGCCCCTTTCGGGGCCCGGGCACGGCCAGGCGCGGCCACCCGGTCGTTTCCCGCACCCTAACCCCGGCGCGGGAGTCCGCGGGGTGATCAGCCGCGCCTTCACCCCAACGGGTGCCCCGCGCCGCTCGCCGGGGCGTCCGGTTCACGGACAGGCGCCATGACCACACCCCCCTTCCCGCCCGGCCCACCGGGCGGGCGCTCACACGTCCCGGCCGGGCCACAGGTCCACGTCCAGGGCCTTCTCCAGGCCGGCGATGGTCAGCAGGTCGGGCCAGACCTCGCCCTGCAGCACGTTGGCGATCGTCAGCCGGCTCGCCCCCGAACGGCGGGAGAGTTCCGCCACCGACCAGCCGCACTCCTCCAGGGCCAGGGCCAGGTTCCGGGCCAGGGCCTGGGCGACCCGGGCCCCGTGGTGGTCAGCCAACACCGCTCTCGGCCACACCGCGACGACCCCGCCGTCGGCGGGTCCGGGGAGCGCGTAGGCGCGCGGGCTTCGGGATCGGCTGTCTCCTCGGGGCACGGACCCCAGTCTCACCCATGCGGACCTCCCGGCTCGCCGCCGCTGCCCCCGAGCGCCACATGCTATTCCAATGCCACCCCACCGGGGGTGTTCATCTGGAGGCACATGATGGACCGCCACATCGCCCGCTACCGGCCCGTGCACGCACCACCGGCCTGGGAACGGGTGGAGGCCGAGGTGAAGGCCACCGTCGCCAGGGCGCTGCCCGACACGACCTACCGCGCCCGCGACCTGCTGACCGCGCTCACCCGTCTCGCAGTCTTCGCCGACCACCACGGCCACCCCGTCGACGCGAAGCGCTGGCTGGACCCGGATGTGGTGGAGCACTTCACCGCCGTCGCCCTGGCCGGCATCGCCCCGGCCAGCCGCGCCAACTACCGCGCCCGCCTGACCTCGATCCGCACCGCCGCCTTCGGCCCAACCGGGCCGGGGACACAGCCGCTGTCCGGATCCAAGGCATCCCCTCCCTACAGCCGCGCCGACAAGGCCGCGCTGTGGGCGTGGGCCGGCGGCCAGAGCACCACGGAACTGCGGCGGGGCCTGCGGCTGCTGCTGGCCCTGGGGCTCGGATGCGGCCTGGACAGCCCCGAGACCATCCCGCTGCGCGGCCACGACGTGCGCACCCTCGCCGACGGTGCGTGCGTGGTTGCCGTGCGCGGCGCGCGGACACGCCTCGTGCTGTGCTCGCGGCCCTACGAGCGCACCCTCGCCGAGGCCGCCCAACTCGCTGGCACCGGATGGCTGTTCCGCCCGGCCAGCCACGCCCGCGGCTCCAACACCGTCACCAACTTCACCGCCCGCGCCGCCCCCGACCGCAAGGTCCCGCGCCTGGTCATGGGCCGCTGCCGCGCGACCTGGCTCGTCGAGCGGATGAACGTGCCCATCCCGCTGCCCGTCCTGCTGGCCGCCGCCGGCCTGGACTCCCTCCACGCCCTGTCCCGTTTCCTGCCCCACCTGCAGTCGATCGGCCCCGACCAGGCCGCCGCCATCCTGAGGGAGATGCCGTGACCCAGCCCGCCCGCCGAGTCCCTCGCCCCGAACTGCCCGCGGCCTGGCTCCACGCGCTGCACGAGCGCCGCCGCCCCGTCACCAGCGCCGAAGTCACCCGGGCCCGCCAGTTCGTCGACCGCTCGGGCGTCCTGCCGCTCATCCGCGAAGCCCTCGACGCTCGGCGCAGGTCCCCCGCCGGGCGGCCGCGCACCGTCAGCGTCGAGGCCCTGCTGGTCGGCATGACCCTCGCCTCCTGGCGCCACCAGGGCCGCGTCGTCCTCGCCGACGTCACCGACCTGCTCGCCCACCAGCTCCCCGACCGCGCCCGCACGCGCCTGGCCCTCCCCGTCTGGGCGGACGACATCGACGGCTTCGAGGCCGCCTACCTCGCGGTGCGGCGCACCTTTCACGCCGTCGAGATGGTGATGGACCCCTCCCCGCTGCCCAAGCACCGCATCAAGCGCGCCGATGCGGCCGCGCTCGAAGCCGCAGCCGACCATGCCGACCTGCAGCGGCGCCGCGTGCTGCTCGTCGAGGTCACCAACCGGATCCTGGAAGCCTCCCTCGCCCCCGCACGGACCCTGATCGACGAGTACTGGGACGGCTCGGTGGCCGTCGACGCCACCCCCGTGCGCACCTTCTCCGCCGGCGTCCACCCCAGCACCGAGCACACCGCCACCGATCCCGACGCCGCCTGGTACGTGCGCGACGGCGACCACCGCGACCCCTCCGGAACCGACGAGGGCCGCAGCCGGAGGAGGAAGGCCCGGCGCACCCTGTTCGGCTACGAGACCACCCTCGCCGTCCTCGGCGACACCACTCCGGCCCGCAACCTGCCGCCCGAACTGCGCCTGCCCGCTCTCGCGCTGGCGTTCACCGTCCACAAGCCCGGACACGACCCCGCCGGCAACGCCCTGGCCGCCCTGACCGATATGGCCCGACGCGGCTACAGGAGCGGCTGGCTCGCCGCCGACCGCGCCTACAGCAGCGCCCAGCCCGCAACCTTCCACATCCCCGTCCACGACCTCGGCTACCGGCCCGTCTGGGACTACCGGCGCGACCAGCTCGGTATCCAGGGCACCCACGCCGGAGCCCTCCTCGTCGACGGCACCTGGTACTGCCCCAACATCCCCGCCCCGCTCATCAACGCCACCGCCGACCTCCTGGGCAAGAAGATCGACCCCGCCACCTGGCGCCACCGCGTCGACGCCCGCCCCGC
This sequence comes from Kitasatospora sp. NPDC096128, assembly GCF_040303105.1. Taxonomy (NCBI): domain Bacteria; kingdom Bacillati; phylum Actinomycetota; class Actinomycetes; order Kitasatosporales; family Streptomycetaceae; genus Kitasatospora; species Kitasatospora sp. NPDC096128. The sequence continues at coordinate 84,325 of NZ_JBEOSP010000038.1, forward strand.
CTACCGCCTGCGCCCCAAAGCCGCCCCCGACGACCGAGGCGCACGAAGGCTGCTGTGCCCGGCGGCCGGCACCCACCCCACCGCCGCCTGCCCCATCAAGCCCCGCAGCCTCGGCCGCGACCCCCGCCTCGTTCCCATCGACCCCGAGCCCGTACCCGGAGGCCACCCCGAGGTCTGCGTGCGCGAGTCCCTCACCTTCCACCGCGACACGGGCATCCGCTTCCGCCAGGAACTCGACCACGCCCGCCCCGACTGGATCCGCCTCTACTTCCACCTCCGCAACAGAGTCGTTATCTAGAGCCGCCCGAAGGGCGTCCTCCATGTCGTTCACGGGCCCGATCCTGCCAGCAGCGAACGTCGTGGACATGGTTATCTCCTCCCTCGTCCAGCACATGGAGCAAACGGAGGAGCAATGCACGTTCAGCGGGTGGCCCTGTCCACCTCGCCGATGGACTCGTGGACGGTCCTGGGGGATGACGATGCCCCGGTCGAGCCGATCGAGCGCTACCTGGCGTTCCTGACCGACACCGACAAGTCCCCGAACACCGTTAAGGCATACGCGCACGACCTGAAGGACTACTGGGTATTCCTGTCCAGCAGCGGCCTGGACTGGCGCGAGGTCCGACTGGAGGACATCGGCGAGTTCATCACCTGGCTCCGGCTGCCACCGGCCGCCCGGAGCGGAAGGGTGGCCGTGCTGCCCTCGGTGGAGCCGCACATCTCGGCGGCCACGGTCAACCGGAAGTTGGCCGCTGTCTCGGCCTTCTACCAGCACCAGGCACGGCAGGGCGAGGACGTCGGCGAGCTGCTGACCACCTGGCAGCCCGGCGGCCGCGGAGGCTGGAAGCCGTTCCTGCACCACATCAGCAAGGACAAGCCGCACGCACGCAGGGCCATATCCCTCAAGGCTCCCCGGAAGCTGCCACGGGTCCTGACCGCCGCCGAAGCCCAGGCGGTCCTGGACGCCTGCACCCGGCTACGGGACCGGTTCCTGTTCGCCCTGCTCTGGGACAGCGGCATCCGTATCGGCGAGGCCCTGGGCCTGCGGCACGAGGATATCGCCGCCGCGAAGCAGGAGATCACCATCACCCCGAGGCTGAACGCCAACCAGGCCCGGTCGAAGTCCCGGCGCCCACGACACATCCCCGTCAGCGCATCGCTGATCCGCCTCTACGGCGACTACATGCACGGCGAGTACGGCGACCTGGACTCCGACTATGTGTTCGTGAACCTGTTCGCCGAGCCCCGCGGCCAGGCGCTGGCCTACCCGGCCGTCTATGACCTGGTGAAACGCATACGTCAGCGGACCGGCTTGGACTTCGATCCGCACTGGTGCCGTCACTCGGCGGCGACCCGGATGCTGCGCGACGGCGTCCCATTGGAGAGCGTCTCGACGATCCTCGGGCACTCCTCGGTCACCACGACGTTGCAGGTCTACGGCCACCTCACCGCCGCCGACGCCCGCAAGGTCCTCGAAGCGGCCGGCTGGTTCACCGGAAACGAGGTGACCTGGTGACCACCCCGCACGCACCCTCGGAAGGACACGCAGCGCCTCCCGGTCTGCGCGAGAAGCTCCTGGCCGCGACCCGTCTGGAGTTCCGCGGCGACGAGATCGTCTTCGACGTCCAGGACCCCGTCTTCGGGGCCCCGCCCTGCAAGGTGACTGGCTGCCCGCGCGGGGCCCACTCGCGTGGGCTCTGCAACGGGCACCACGCCCGCTGGGCCTACGCTGGCCGCCCGGACCTGGAGCACTTCGCCGCGACCGCCCCGCCGGTCGGGCACCGTGAGCCGGTGCCCGCCTGCCAGGCCGCCGACTGCAACTTCGCCACGTACATGCGCGGGCTGTGCCGCTCGCACCACCACGCCTGGAAGCGGCTCGGCGTTCCCGCTCTGCCTGCCGGGATCGCCCTGCTCACTCCCGTGGCCACCCGTACCGCCCCCGTCGACTGCGCGGTCCACGACTGCGAGCGGTGGGCCCAGTCCAGCGGCCCCTGGTGTCGCCGCCATGCCCACCAGTGGCGTCAGCACGGATGCCCGCCGATCGGCGATTTCGCCCAACAGGCCCACAGCGAAGAGCAGTTGCCGCCATGCGAGCGGATCATCCTCGCCGACCTGCCGCCGCAGCTTCGGCGCGAGATGCAGTACGCGCTTCAGTGCCGCCGTGACGAGGCGGCCGGCAAGGCGACGCCCACCACGGTCAGCGCCGCCATCCGCCTGCTGCAAGCCAGTGGCGCGACGTCGACGCTGGATCTGCCGGAGGAGCGGTGGCGCGAGTTCGCCCAGGCCGAGTCTGCGATGGCGACCAAGGCCGTCCGGCTGGTCCTCTACGCCCGTGGCAGGCTGGAGGACCTCCTGACCGGCACCGGCTGGCAGGTGGAGTATCCCCGCGACGTGTGGCGTCTGCGAAGCCTCGGGCTGAGCGCCACCAACGCGACCCTGCGCTTCGACCGCATGCCCCAGCCCTGGCTGCGGGACCTGGCCAAGCGCTGGACGCGCTGGCGGCTGTCCACCGGCACCAGCAAGAGCACCGCCGGCCGCGGAGTCCTCGCCGTCACCCAGCTCGCCGTCTTCCTCGCCGACCACGAACCCGACATCGACCGGCTCGCGGCAGTCGACCGCGCGGTGCTGGAGCGCTACCTCGCCCACCTGCACACCACCCTGGACAGCGACCACTACCTGGCCAGCCACCTCAGCGCGCTGAACACCTTCTTCACCGCGATCCGCCGACACGGCTGGGACGCCTCGCTGCCAACCGGCGCCATGTTCTTCACCACGGACTACCCGAAGCGCTCCGACCCGCTTCCCCGCGCTCTGGCCGAGCACGTCATGGCCCAGGTCGAGGACCCGGCGAACCTGCGGCGATGGCACCACCCCGCCCACGAGCTGGTCACGGTCATCCTCATGCGCTGCGGCCTGCGGCTGTCCGACGCCCTGAAACTCCGCTTCGAGTGCATCGTCCACGACTCCGAAGGCGCCTCCTACCTGAAGTACTTCAACCACAAGATGAAGCGCGAAGCGCTGGTGCCGATCGACGAGCAACTCGACAAGATGATCCGAGACCAGCAGAAGGAGCTGCTGGCACGCTGGCCGCAGGGCACGCCGGTCCTGTTCCCCCGTCGAATGAGGAACGTCGACGGAACCCGCCCCATCAGCCACAGCACCTACCGGATGGGGCTGCGACGCTGGCTGGCCGCCTGCGAGGTCCGCAGCGAACACGGCCAGCCGGTACACCTGACCCCGCACCAGTGGCGTCACACCCTGGCCACCCGGCTGATCAACCGCGACGTCCCCCAGGAGGTCGTCCGACGCATCCTCGACCACGATTCTCCGGCCATGACAGCGCACTACGCGCGCCTGCACGACAGCACCATCCGCACGCACTGGGAGAAGGCCCGGAAGGTCAACATCAGCGGCCAGGACGTCGTCTTGGACCCGGCCGGGCCGCTCGCCGAAGCATCCTGGGCCAAGCACCGGCTCTCCCGGGCCACCCAGGCCCTACCCAATGGCTACTGCGGCCTGCCAGTACAACAGAGCTGCCCGCATGCCAATGCCTGCCTGACCTGCCCGATGTTCATGACCACGGCAGAGTTCCTGCCCCAGCACCGCCGTCAGCGCAGTGAGGTCCTCCAGATCATCTCGGCGGCCGAGGCCCGCGGCCAGCGGCGGCTGGCGGAGATGAACCAGACGGTACTCATCAACCTCGACACGGTCATCGCCTCGCTTGAGAGCGACGGCGCCCACGACGGAAGGCAGTCCGATGCCGGCTGACAACTCTGCCCACCTGGTCACCGCGGCCCGCCGCCGGCACGAGCTCACCCGGTCCAAGGCCATCCAGGCCCTACGAGAACTCGAACGCACCGGCGCCGCCATCACCTTCGAGGCAGTGGCTCGCGCCGCCGCAGTCTCCCGGTCGTGGCTCTACACCCAGGCCGATCTCCGCTCCGAGATCCAGCGGCTCCGCCCAGAGACCCGTCCAACCTCGCGGCCCACAGTCCCCGCTGGCGAACGCGCCACCGATGCCTCGCTGCGTCAACGACTCGAAGAGGCCAACGCGCGGATCCGCCAGCTCACCGAGGACAACCAGCGGCTCCGTCGGCAGCTCGCCCATGCCCTCGGTGACCAGCGCGCCCACCGGCAGCCAGCCGCCGAACGTCGCGGTTCCGCAACGATGGGTCCCTGCTGAACTCCGTCCTGGGCGTCCGCCGACTTGCGTGAACGACACCGTCCACGAGGCGAACGCCCAGGTCACAGCCCCGCCCGACGACCGAGCTCTAGATAAACAACGAGCACTTCAACCAGTACGCCAAGGACCACGAAGCCCTGGAGCGATCCCGCACCCGACGCATCCGCGGCATCGCCGCCCAGTCCCTCCTCCTCGCCTTCCAGCTCGCCCACGCCAACCACCGCAAACTCGCCGCCTGGCTCGACACCCTCCAGAGCGCCACCCAGCCCGCCCGCCGCCGCCCCGCCAACCGCTACACCCCCAACAACCCCCACGGCTGGACCCCCAGGCGGCAGACCCGGGACTGAACCCCGACCGCCACCTGAAGGCCGCCGGATCCCTCCCCGGAATCCGGCGGCCTCTGCCACACTCCCGCCATGGCCGACCACGACACGACACCACTGCTGCGCGAGCGGGTGGGACAGGCCGTCATGGGCCTGGGCTCCCACAGCCACCGCGACCTGACCGCACTGTGCCCGCAGCTCGGCCTGCCGCAACCGCCCCCGCAGGACGCCGGCACCAAACACGAACGGCTCCAGGCGTGCCTGACCGACCTCGCCGACGAGGACCTTCCCACCGTCGCCCGGCTCCTCCTCGCCTCCGACCAAGCCTTCCTCACCCCGGCGCAGCGGGCCGGCCTCGAAGACGCCCTGTGGGCGGGCACCCCCGCGGTGGAGATACCGGGGCGCCTTCGGCGCGAACTGGCCCGGGCCCTCGGTCTCGACCTGCTCGTCCACCGACCCGAGCGCTTCGAACGGCTGCTGCAGCGATGGTGGGTCCTGGACGACGATGTGGTCACGCTGTTCGCGGCGTCACCGCACAGCCTGCGCGCCCGGATCCAGCGGCACGTGTTCCGCAACCCGGGCGACTGGTCCACCGAGGACCTCTTCGAGCAGCTCGGTGCGTTCGAGGCGCCCCACCCGCGCTTCGCCGGCTTCGTCGAAGCCCTCACCTCTGCCGACACCGTCCCGGACGCCGCCGTACAGCAGCGCATCGTCGAGGCGGCCAACCCCTTCCTCGCACAGGCCGGCGCCCGCCTGGAGCAGACGGGTCTGCAGGACGGCTACCCGCACTTCCGGCTCCTGCGCACCGGCTCCGCACCGGGCCGCAGCCCGAAGAACCTGGTCTTCGCCTCGTCCGCCAAACCGGACATCCGCTTCCTCAGCGCCGTCGACAACGACATCGAGGTCCTCCAGGGCCTCGACGAAGTCCTCTACTACGACCGGCCGATCGGACCCGAAGGCCTGCGCTGGCACGAGCTGCAGCAATGGTGGCAGCACGCCACCGGCACCGCCGGCGACGCCACCGCCAAGACCACCCTCTACAACCGCCTGATGGCCTGCCAGCCCGACGAGAACGACTCCCCGCAGATCCACCTCTTCCGCCTCTACCACCGCATCCACGGCCGGCACATCCCGCACCTGCCCGCCCTGCTCCCGGAAGTCTGGCTGCACTGGGACCCCAGGACCGTCCGCCAACGCGGCACGGACGCTCTCCTGCGGCACCGGATGGACTTCCTCATGCTCCTGCCCAACGGCCGGCGGGTGGTCCTCGAAGTCGACGGCCGCCACCACTACGCGAACGCGAACGCCTACACGGACACCGTGAGCTCCGACCGGGACCTCAAACTCCGCGGCTACGACGTGTTCCGCTTCGCATCCGCCGAGCTGAGCAACCCCGACCGAGCCGACCCCCTCCTCCGCCGATTCTTCACCGACCTGTTCGACCGCTACGAGGCACCCGTTCCGAACAACCCACAGCCCTGACCACCAAGCACACCCACCCCACCCCGCACACCGCGCCTGAACAGCGCAAATGCAAAAGACCCCTCATGAACCATGAGGGGTCTTTCGTGTCCACCGAAATCCAAAGCCGCTGGGCAACCCGACATACTGTCGGATCGACCGGCCTTATTGGGTCGGTTGACCTCTCAGGGCATGGGGCCGCGCGGGCCGTTCGAGATCGAGGACGGCTCGTCCCCCGCAGGCTGGGCGACGCTGCTGTCACCCGGCGACGAGCGGCTGCCCTCGCGGCGGTTGCAGGCCGGCGGGAGCCAGTGGGGACACCGCGGCATCTGGGTGGTGGAGCTGTGCGGCCACCGAGGCTGCGCCGAGCGCGCTCCGGCTGGGCCTGGATCGCGCTGCCCCGGGCACTTCGGCGACCCGGGCCCGCGCGGCAAACAGGGCACGCACTGGGCCGAACTCGCTGCACACGCCTGGGCGGAGCGCTACGGGGCCGACGGCTCCGAGTACGTGCGGCGGGTGGCCGAGCAGCGGTCGTGGTTGGTGAGGGCGGCGGTCGCCGCAGGCATGGCCGAGGAAGACCTGGCCGCTTCGGCTGGACTCAGTGGGGACGTGGTGGACGAGATCCTGCGCCCGCGTTCGAAGCAGGAATGGGATGGGGGCTACGACGACGCTCCGGCGTGACGTCGGCGGCCGGGGCCGAACCGATTCGCTCAGGTGCTGGCGTGCCTCATGGCTCGCGGTACCCCGGATCAGGCCTGCCGTCGGTGCGGGCATTCGTGTGGTCGGGTAGCCGGGTCACGTTGCCGTGACCTGGCTACCCTCGGTCTGGCTGGACGGCGAGGCCGAGACCTACGGGCGCGACCTCACCACCTACGCCGACCTCACCGTCCGGGCGGGCGAGCG
>NZ_JBEOSP010000039.1:0-28223 GCF_040303105.1 Kitasatospora sp. NPDC096128
GCGGCCGCTGCGCAGCGGCCGCCGCCGCCCCGACTCGTCCGGATGCCCCGGTGCGCGTGCAACGCACCGGTTCTGCGGCGACGTTGATGGGATGGACACCGTCATCGTGCTCGAACCCGACATCCCGACCAACGTCCGGCTCCTCGGCCCCGGCCACCAGCCGGCCGATCCGGAGAACCCGGTGCGCCTCGCGCACGCCGCCCCCGCGGAGGCCTCCGGCGTCTGCGGCCCGCTCACCCTGTGCGGCCTGGACACCTCCGGCATGACGCTCGCCCCGCACCGCTCCAGCAGCCGCGGTCGGCCGCGTGCGCACTGGAACGCCTGCCGGAACTGCCGAGCCGTCGAGGAGGGCGCGGCGCCCCGCACCCCCGCTCCGGCCGCGCTGACCGCACCGGACGGCCCCGCGGGCGACGCCCTGCCGGGGTAGACCGGCGCGATCCCGGTGGCCGCCGCGCTCAGGCCCCGCCGGCCACCGGTCCGTCCAGTTCGTCGGGGTCGACGCTGAGCGTGACGCCCCCGTACGTCTCGTCGGCGCTGCCCCGGTACTGGTGGATGCGGTGGCCGGCCCACAGGTCGTCGGGCAGCCCGGCCTGGCCGGTGGTGGTAGGGCGACCGTCCCAACGGGCGTACCAGACCGCGTCCGGCAGCGGGCCGCGGCCGGCCCGGGCCGCGGCGACGAGGTCCGCGATGCCGGAGGACATGCTGGAGTAGAAGCCCGACCGGTAGCCCGCCGCCCGCAGGGCCCTGGTCCAGCCGACGGTGAAGTCGACCACCGCCCGGCTGCAGACCGCGTCGCCCCCCGGGTAGGCCTCCATGTCGAGGTACACCGGACTGCCCGGCCCCAGCCCCAGCTCCCCCAGCGCGGCCGCGGCCTCGGCCGCCTCCTGCCCACCCTGCTCCTCGGCCCGGTCCGGGTCGATCCGCAGCGGCTTGTCCGGGCGCTGGGCGCAGGGCGCCTGGAGCCCGACGTGCGTGGGCACCAGCTGCCAGCCCATCGCCAGCACCTCGGCGACCCACTCCGGCGTCAGCCGGGGCTGCGCACAGCCGCGCTGCCCGCCGCTGCTGTAGATGTTCACCGCGCCGTACGGGGAGGCGGTGCGCCAGACGTCCAGGGCCTCCACCGGCGGGGCCGTACAGGCGTCGAACCCGGCCCCGGCGTACCGGTACTCGGGCAGCGGTTCCGGGGTGTCGTCGGGCGGCGCGGCGGCCGGGGGGACGGGCCTGGCGAGCGGGGACGCCGCCACCCGTACGGCGGCCGGCCCGGGCCCTCCGGTCGCGGCGGCGGGCACGGTGGCGGTGACGGTGGCGGGGAGCAGCACGAGCGGGACCGCGAGGAGCGCGGTCGGGGAAGGAAGGCGCATCCCTCCGTCCTAGCCCGCCGCGGCCGGGCGGGCGGGCCACCGTGCCGAAGCGCGGCGACCGTTCACCCGTATTCACGACACCGGCTCCGGTCCGCGGGCTCCCCGGCCTCCGCCCCGGACTCGGCTACTCGGCCCTCAGTCCTCCGCCCTCAGTCCTCCGCCCTCCGCCCCCCGGGCTCAACCGCCGGAGCCGGGGTCGGCTCGGCCCGGGTCAGCGCAGCCCCGGGAGGCTGCGCAGTTCCCCGATCCGCAGCAGCCGTGCGGCGGCGAGGAACAGCAGCGCCATCGCGACGCCGCCCGCGAGCAGCGAGACCGCCGAAACCCAAGGGAGCGACGCCAGGCCCTGGTTGCAGGCACGGGCGGCGAGCCAGCCGACCGCCCCGGCGAGGGCCGCGGCCGCCGTCAGCTTGGCGTAGGTGCGGCAGACGCGCCGGCCGTCCAGCAGTCCCCCGGTGCGGCGCCGCAGCCGCAGGGCCGTCAGCAGCAGGCCGACCGCGTACGACAGGGCGTAGGCGGCGGCCATGCCGGTGACCGCCCACTGCGGGGACAGCAGTTGATGGCAGGCCACCACCAGGGCGATGTCGACGCCGCCGATCCACAGCGCCATGCGGAACGGCGTACGGGTGTCCTCGAAGGCGTAGAAGCCGCGCAGCAGGAGGTACTGGGCCGAGAACGGGATCAGCCCCAGCCCGAAGGCCTGCAGCATGTGGCCCAGCGGGGCGGTCGCCGCGGCGTCGGCGGCCCCGTGGGCGAACAGCAGCCGCGCGACCCGCGGGCCGAAGACGGCGAAGAAGAACGCCGCCGGCACGATGACGACGCCGCTCACCCGCAGCGCGCGGGAGAGGTCGGCGCGCAGGTCGTCGATGCGGTGCTCGGCCACCGCCCGGCTCATCCGCGGGAGCAGCACGGTGATCAGGGACACCGTGACGACCGCCTGGGGGAGCATCCAGATCTGCTGGGCGTAGCTGTAGGCCGTGTAACCGACCCCGTCGCCGGGCAGGGCGGAGTCCGCGGCGGAGGCCAGCCGGGTGACCACGGTGCCGGCCGCCAGGTTGGCCAGCACGAACAGCAGCGTCCAGCGGGCCGCGCCCACGCTGCTGCGCAGCCCGGTGCCCCGCCAGTCGAAGCGCGGCCGCAGCCGGAAGCCAGCCGCGCGGGCGTACGGGACCAGGGCGAGCGCCTGGAGTGCCAGGGCGACCGTGGTGCCGATGCCGAGCAGCCTGACCTGGGCCCCGGTGATGTCCTCGACCTTCGCCGGGACCGTCATCAGGCCGAGGTAGAGGCCGAACACCGTGATCAGCACGAGGTTGTTCAGGACCGGGGTCCACATCATCGCCCCGAACCGGTTCCGGGCGTTCAGGGTCTGCCCGAAGATGCTGAACACCCCGTAGAAGAAGATCTGCGGGAGCAGGAAGCGGGCGAAGACCACGGTGAGTTCGAACGCCTCGTGGGTGGCCGGGGTGTCGTCCTGGTAGATGCCGATGATCCCGGGAGCGGCCCAGGTCGCCAGCACGCTGCCGACACCCAGCACGCACAGCACCAGCGTGACCAGGCGCTGTTCGAAGGCGACCCCGCCGTCGGGGTCCTCCACCCGGGCCCGGACCAGCCGGGGCACCAGCACGGAGTTCAGCGCGCCGCCGATCAGCAGGAAGTACAGGCTGGTGGGCACCGTGTTGGCCTGGTTGTACGTGGTGGCCAGCAGCCCGGTCCCCAACGCCGCCGCCTGCAGCACCTGCCGGACCAGCCCGGTGGCCCGCGACACCACCGTCCCGAGGGCCATCAGGACGGAGGACCGCACCACCCCGCCGGCCCCGGCCCGCCTGGGAGCCGCATGCCTCCCCCGGCCCGCCGCAGGCCGTGCCGACCTCTTCGGCGTCATCTCCTCGATCATGGCCACAATCTACGGTCCGAAGCCCCGCCCGGCCGCATGGATCTGCAACTCCGCCGCCTCCCCTGTCCGTTCGGGCAGGCGGTGCGCCCGGTCGGATACGACGGTAGGTTGTCCCGATGACCGATTCCCTCCCGCCCGGCGGCATCGTGCCCGGCACGGACGAACTGACCGCCCGGTGGGCCGACGCATGGCGGCCGGAGCAGGCGGCGGAGCGGTTGGACGGGCTCGGCGCGCCCTGGTGCGTCGCGGCGGGCTGGGCCCCAGCCGCGGCACGCGGCCGCAACGAACAGGAGAGCTGCAGGGCATGGAACTGACCACCGGTGACAGGCGGGCGATGGCAGCCGTGGGGCTGATCTGCGTCGGGGTGGCGGCATGCTACGTCTGGGGCGTCGATGAGAGCGGATCCGACTTCCCGCTCCCGTACAAGCGACGGCCCGCCTCGCTTCTCCTCCGTCTCGATCTGGGCGACCCGGACGCCCGGAACACCACCGTGGCAGCCGACGACCGCACGATCACGCTGGACGCCTCCTGGAGCGGCTGCGACTACCGGCCCGACCTGGTGGTGAAGGAATCCGCCGATCAGGTCACCCTGCTGCTGGAGCGCCGCGACGCCTCCGGCCCGGACATCGGCTGCGAGGACGGCGGCATAGCCAAGCTCAAGGCCGTCCTGCACCGCCCGCTCGGCACCCGCCCCCTGACCGACGCCGTCACCGGCAAGCCGGTCCCCCACGCCCACGGCTGACGGCGTCCCGCGGCACGGCATCAGCCGGGGCCGGGACAGGTGGCCCCACCAGACGATGAACGCCACCGCCGTGGTCAGGTCCGACGGGATGAGCACCCACCGCCGCCGCGGCCCTTGCCGGTCAGATCGTCCGGGCGGGGTCGTCCAGCCAGGCGGTCCAGCCGTCCGGGGCGACGGTGAGTCCGAGCCGCTCGACACCGGGCTCGCCGGCGTCGCGCCACCAGGTGAGGGTGCGTTCGAAGTCCTCCCACAGCCGGCGGCCGCCGTACTGGCGGACCCGATGCCCGCTCTCACCGTCGCGGAAGGTCGCCGCCGCCCAGGCCGGGACGGTCAACGAGTAGAGCCACAGTGTCCGGGCGCCGTCCTGGTGGGGCTGGACGGCGTGGACGACATCCCGAAGGCGCAGCCCGGCGGCGAACGGGAACGGGTCGAACCGGCCGTGCGCGGGCAGCGTCGCGGTGGTGGTGTGCTCGGTGACGGTGCCGCCGGCGGCAGGGTGCTGCGGCCACCGCAGGCGCTGGGAGCGCATCTTCATGAACTCGACCGGTCGGCGGAAGCGGCCGGACGCGGTGCCCTCGCCGTGGACGGTGAGGCGGACCAGGGCGTCGGCGTTGGAGTAGTGGGTGCCGAACGGCGCCAGGATCAGGCCGCCGGGGCGGGTCTGCTCCATCCAGGGCCGCGGAAACTCCCGCAGCCCGTAGGTGGCGATGATCCGGTCGTACGGGGCACCGGGCGGGTGGCCGAGCGCGCCGTCCCCGCGGACGACGTGCGGGCGGTAGCCGGCGGCGTGCAGCGCGGCGCGGGCCCGGGCGGACACGGCGGCGTCGATCTCGACCGTGGTCACGGCGTCGTCGCCGAGCCGGTGGGCGAGCAGGGCGGCGTTCCAGCCCGTGCCGGTGCCCTGTTCCAGCACCCGCATCCCGGGTTCCACCTGGAGCTCCGCCAGCATGGCGGCGACCAGCGACGGCATCGACGCCGAACTGGTCGGCACCGTACCGGGCCCGGTTCCCCGGTGCTCGCCGTCGTCCCACTGGGTGACGATCGGGATGTCCGCGGCGGCGGCCGCCAACCAGCCCCGCTCGTCGGCGCCCCGGTCGACGGGCCGGCTCCTGCCGGTGGCCATGTCGTGCGCCCACACCAGTTCGGGCAGGAACAACGCGCGCGGGACGGCCTCGAAGGCCGGCGCCCAGTCCTCGGCGACGGGGAAGGGCCACCCCTGCACGGGGCGGCCCTTCTGCTCGGGTGCGAGCGTCACTTGCGGTGTCCCCCGTCGCCGGGCGGAGTCGTGCCATCGGGGGACGGAGGGTCGGACGGCGGCGTCCACGGGGTACCCGGGTGGCCGTCACCCCCGCTGCTGTCGCCGCCCGGCCCTCCGGCGCCGTGTCCTCCGTCGATGTCCATACCGGGCTCCTTGTCGTCGCTGGGCGAGCACTCTCCCGAAGGCTCCCCATTCATCTGACGGTGCGTCAAGAGCGCGCGGGAGCAGGGCGGGGCACGCGCCGCCCGAGGTGAGCCCGGGACCCGGGCACGCCCCGGCCCCGGCGGCCGGGGCTCCGCCGGGGCCGGGGCGGGCCTGGGTCAGGGGCAGTGCTTCCAGGCGAGGTGGTAGACGGTGTTGATGTTGCCGTCGGTCGAGTCCATCGTCATGAAGCTCGTGGTGTGCGCCTGGTCGGAGCTGCCGCCGGCGACGCGCAGTTCGGTGTTGATGTTGAAGTTGCGCTCCTCGCCGCAGGGGGCGAAGACCAGGGCGGCGACGTCGACGGTGTCGGTGGCCTGCCAGTTGTCGTCCGTGGGGCCGTCGAAGCGGTGGCTCTGATAGCTGGTCTGGGGGTCGCCCTGGAAATAGTAGTTGGCCCGTTCGACGCCGCTCGCGCCCTGCTCGAGGTGGGCGAAGCCGCGGTAGTCGGCGGAGGCGATGGCGTAGGTGAAGCCCTGGGGGACGTGCACGCGCAGGTCGAGTTGGCAGTTCTTCCGGAAGTCGGTGGGCTTGGAGCCGACGCCCACCTGGGCGAGGTAGCTGCTGTACGTCACGGTGAAGGCGGTGTTGTCCGGCGAGACGGCGACGGCGGCGGTTCCGGCGGGACAGCCGGAGCCGTTGACGGTCGCGACGTCGATGACGATCCGGTCCGGCGGGGTCGGCAGCGAGTCGCCGCCGAAGGCCGACGAGCCGAGCAGTGCGGCGGAGACGGTGGTGGTGACGGCCAGGGCGCGGAGCAGCATGGGCTTCCCCTTCGATCGTCCACGGAGGCACGGAGGCGCGGAGGCGAGGAGGCACCAAAGGCGGGCGGCGCGGGCCGCACGACCCCCTCGTTTTTGACGTGGATATGTCAGCACACCGCGCGGACGGTACACAAGAGATGACACATGGTCACTATCGCCGGGTCGGGCGGCCCCCCGGGTGACCTGCGGGCGTGGGGCGGACGGCAAGCACAACGGGGCCCGCATAGTCGGAGGACTGATCACACCTTCCGATCGTGAGACGAGCAGACCATGCCCCTCCCCCGCCGCCTCACCGCCGTGACGGCCCTCGCCCTGGTGATCGCCCTCCCGGGCTGCGGCGCCCGGACCCCAACGCCCGGTGGGACACCGACGCCGAACCCGACCCCCAGCCAGACACCGGCCGGACCAGGGGCGTTCACCCTCGTCGCCACCGGGGACGTCCTGCCGCACACCGAGATCATCCAGCAGGCCAAGGAGGACGCCGGCGGCACCGGCTACGACTTCACCGCCATGCTGGCCGGCGTCAAACCGCTGATCAGCGGCGCCGACCTGGCGATCTGCCACATGGAGACCGTCTACGGCGCCGACGGCGGCCCGTTCACCGGGTACCCGGCGTTCAAGTCCCCGCCGCAGATCGCCAAGGCGCTCAAGGACGCCGGGTACGCCTCCTGCGACACCGCCTCCAACCACACCCTGGACGACGGCCCGGCCGGCATCCGCCGCACCCTCGACGCGATGGACGCCGTCGGCCTCGCCCACACCGGCTCGGCCCGTACCGCCGAGGAGGCCGGGAAGCCCGCGCTGCTGCGGGCGGGCGGTGCGAGAGTGGCCCAACTCGCCTACAGCTACGGCACCAACGGCATCCCGTTGCCGAAGGACGAGCCCTGGGCGGTCAACCTGATCGACCGGGACCGGATCCTCGCCGACGCCCGCGCCGCCCGGGCCGACGGCGCCGACCTGGTGGTGGTCAGCATCCACTGGGGCACCGAATGGCAGGACGCCCCGAACGACCAGCAGCTCACCCTGGCCCGCGAACTCGCCGCAGCCGGCGAGGGCCCGGGCCGGCCCGACGTCGACCTGATCCTGGGCACCCACGCCCACATCCCCCAGGCGTACGAGAAGATCGGCGACACCTGGACGGTCTACGGCCTCGGCGACCAGCTCGCCGGGCACATGTTCACCCACGGCGACACCGAGGACCCGCGCGGCAACTGGAGCTCGATCGCCCGGTTCACCGTCAGCCCGCCGGCCGGCCCCGGGCAGCGGTGGACGGTGAGCCGGGCCGAGTTCATCCCGCAGATCACCGACCTCGGCCCGCCCTACCGGGTGCTGGACCTGCGCGAGGCAGTCCGCCGCAACCCCGGCCGCGCCGACTGGGCCCGCGCGCTGGACCACATCCGCACGGTGGTGCTCAGCCGCGGCGCCGGCACGGCGGGGCTCACCATGGCACCGTAGACGGGCGCACGAGCCCGCAGCTCACACGCAGTAGCCACCCAGCCCGTGCTCCAGCAGATCGAACGCCTGCCGCGCGGCGGCCATCGCGTCCGCCCGGACCTCCTCGGCCGTCTCCCCGGCCGCCAGCCGCCGGACATTCTCCCGGACCAACTCGTTCTGCACACCGCATAGTTGGGCCGCCACCGTACGCGCCACCGCATGCGCCGCGACGTCCCGCGGGCCGGCTCCGGACTGCTCGGCGAGCACGGTGGCGAGCGCCTCGACGGTACGGGCGGACTGCTCCAGGACGCGCAGCCGCAGGCTCGGCGCGGCGAGCACCATCCGGTGGAAGGCGAGGACACGGGGGTCGTCGTCGAGCCCGGCCACCACGTCGTGCCGGTCGAGTGCGGCCAGGAAGTGCCGGCGCAGCGCCCCGACCGCGGACTCGCCGGGAGCCCGGCCGAGGACGACGGCGACGATGTCGTCGAAGTGGTCCTCGAAGCGGTGCAGGACCAAGTCCTCCTTGGTCGGGAAGTGGTTGAAGACCGTCATCGTCGAGACCTCGGCCGCAGCCGCGACCTCGGAGACGGGGACGTCGTCGAAGCCGCGCTCCAGGAACAGCGCGATCGCCGCCTCGGAGACGGCACGCCGTGTCTGCTGCTTCTTCCGCTCCCGCAGGCCGCCACTCCCATTGCTCATGCCGGCACGCTACCACTTCGCTTATGCCGCTCAAAACTTTTATTGACAACAGTCTTTTAGTAACTATAAGAATCTTCTCGGGAGGTCGAGGTCGCCACGGGGTGACCGCCCCCAGGAGGAGGTTCTGATGCACAGCACAGCCATGGTCGGGGCGCCGCCCGAGGAGGGCGCCGGCCCGCCGATGAGCCGCAGGCACGTGGTCATCGCCGTGACGGGCTGCTTCGCCACCCTGTTACTGGGCCTGCTCGACCAGAACATCGTCAGCGCGGTGTCCTGGACGATGGTCAAGGACCTCGACCCGCTGCACGGCGTGGACCACCTGCCGTGGCTGCTGACGGCCTACACGCTGGCCGACTGCATCGTGCTCCCGCTGTACGGGAAGCTGGCCGACGTCCACGGCGCCAAGCGCGTCTACCTGTGCTCGCTCGGCATCTTCCTGGCCGGCTCGGTCCTGTGCGGCCTCGCCCGGAACATGGCCGAACTGATCGCCTTCCGAGCCGTGCAGGGCGTGGGCGGCGGCGGACTGATGTCCGTGACCATGGTGGTCCTCGGGCTGCTGACAAGGCCGGACGGGACAACGGAGGCGGAGGACTCGGGCAAGGCGGGCATGGGCGGGATCATGGTGGGCCTGGGCATCGTGCTCGGCCCGGCCGCCGGCGGGCTGGTCGCCAACCATCTGAACTGGCGCTGGGTCTTCTACCTCAACATCCCGCTGGGAGTCGCCGCCTTCGTCACGTCCGTGCTGCTGGTCCGGCTCCCGGTGACGCCGGTCAAACACCGCATCGACTTCCTGGGCGCCGGCCTGATCGCCGCGGCCGCAAGCGCGCTGCTGATGATCTCCCAGTGGGGCGGCAAGGACTACGCATGGACCTCACCGGCCATCGAGGGACTGGGCGCCACCGCGATCGTCCTGCTCGCCGCGTTCACCTGGCGTCAGACCACCGCGGCCGAGCCGATCTTCACACCGGCCCTGCTGCACAACCCGGTCTTCCGCGTCATGGTGCCGCTGGGCTTCTTCGGCGGCATCGGCCTGGCCGGCTCGGTGGCCTACCTGGCCGGCTACCTCCAGGAGGCCCGAGGACTCACCCCCACCGGCGCCGGCCTGCTGTTCTTCCCGATGGCCATCGGGATGATCATCGTCGGCGCGCTCTCCGGGAAGGCCATGGTCAGGATGGCCGGCCGGCACCGGTACCAGCTGCTCGCCGGCCACCTGCTGGTCGCCGCCGCGATGGTGGTCTTCACCGGCCTGGGGACCGACACCTCGCTCTGGGTCCTCGGCTTCGGGCTGTTCCTGCTCGGCCTGGGCCTGGGGCTGTGCCTGGGAGTCGGTCTGATGATCACTCAGAGCGCGGTCGAGCCCGAGAACCTCGGGGTCGCCACCACCTCGGTGCGCTTCGCCCAGCAACTCGGCGCCTCGGCGGGCCTGGCGATGTTCGGCACCGTGCTCAACCGCGAACTCGCCTCGAAGCTCAGCAACTCGGCCGGCGCCGCCGACGCGGACGGCCGGTTGAACACCGCGGCCCTGCCCACTCTGAGCCCGGAACAGCGGCACGCCGCCCTGGACGCGATCGTCTCCTCGACCCAGACGGTGTTCACGATCGCCGCAGCCGTCATGGTCGTCCCGGCGGTGCTGTCCCTGTTCCTGAGGGAACGGACGGTCGTCCGGGAACGACCCGTCCGCCACGGACGCGCGCCTCGGCAGCGTCCGTGACGGACCGGCAGGCCGGACGGCGGGGGCGTTACGGCTTGCGCCCCACGCCGCCGTAGACCGAAACCGGGGCGTCGAACTGCTCCGAGGGCGCGCCCAGCTCGGGGTGCCACTGGTTGATCAGGACCACGCCCGGGTCGTCGAGTTCCAGCCCGTTGAAGAAACGCTCCACCTCGGCGTGCGAGCGCGTGTGGACCTCTATCCCGGCCTCCGCGTAGCGCCGCACCCCCGCCTCGGTCGCCTTGGGAGCGTTGTCGGCGGTGCCGGCGCTCAGGGCCAGGAAGCTGCCGGAGGGCAGGGCGTCCACCAGCTTGCGGACGGGCGGGTGCGCGGCCTCGTCCGAGAGGAAGTGCACGATGTTGATCAGCGTCAGCGCGACCGGCTGCGTCAGGTCCAGGGTGGCGGCCACCGCCGGGTCGGCCAGGAACTCCTCCGGCTCGCACAGGTCACCCTCGACGTAGGCGGTACGCCCCTGCGGGGTGCTGCTGAGCAGCGCGCGCGAATGCGCCAGCACGATGGGGTCGTTGTCCACGTACACCACCCGGCAGGCCGGGTCGACCGCCTGGACGATCTCGTGCAGGTTCGGCGCGGTGGGGATGCCGGTGCCGACGTCCAGGAACTGGCGGATGCCGTGCTCCTCGGCCAGCCGGCGCACCATCCGGTGCATCACGGCGCGGGCGGCGGCGGCACCGAGCCGGGCCTCCGGGAGGTCGGCCAGCACCCGGTCGCCGACCTCGCGGTCGGCGGGGAAGTTGGTCTTCCCGCCGAGCAGGTAGTCGTAGACCCGCGCGGAGTGCGCCCGGTCCGTCCGCAGGTCCACCTGCGGCGGCTGCTCGAAATCCGCGTCGATCAGCCAGCTGTCCGGTCCGTTGCCGTCCATCGTCGCCCTCCCCGTCCGGCGTTTGGTCCGGACCACTCAACCACAGGACGTGAACGTCCGTCAGGCGGTTCCCGGTGTCCGCTGAATGCCGCCTTCCGCCTCCCGCAGCGCGGACGTGAACGAGGGCACCCGCATCGCCGTCAGCAGCCCCAGGGCCGGCCCCGCCGTGCAGACCGTGACGTAGAACGGGATCAGCCCGAGGCCGTCGTGGTGGTCCAACCACTCGGCCAGCAGCGGGAAGGTGCCGCCGAACGCGGCGATGGTGGTCGCGTTGACCACCCCCAGGCCCACCGCCCGTACCTCGGTCGGGAACAGCAGGCCGGTAAAGACGTTGAGCGTGCCGAGCACCGTCGCCACCATCATCCCCAGCAGCACGGCGACCACCTGGAACGGCAGCCAGCCCCCGCGCAGGCCGGCCAGCAGGAAGCCGACCAGCGGGATCGGAAGTCCGAAGCCGATCCGGGCGACCGGCAGCAGGCCGAAGCGGTCGGCGGCGGCGCCGGTGAGCAGCATGGTGACCAGGACGACGGCGAGCACGACCGTCATGAAGGAGGCCGCCTGCTCCTTGTCGATGACGTGGTAGGCGGCGGCGTACTGCGGCAGGTAGGTCAGCGCGAAGTAGTAACCGACCGTGCCGCCAAGGGTGTTGAGGAAGACGGTGAGCACCGCCCAGCGGTGGTCGCGGAGCGTGCGCAGGAACGGCGGCCGACCGCCCGGCCGTGCGGCGGCCCGGGCGCGCTGGAACTCGGCGCTCTCCGGCGCGGCCCGCCGCACCCACACCGCGCCCAGCCCCAGCAGCGCGGCGACCAGGAAGCCCCAGCGCCAACCCCCGTTCTCCAGGCCGGACTTGCCGATGGTGTGGATCAGCAGGGTGAGCACCCCGAAGGAGAGCAGCGAGCCCAGGATGATCCCGCCGTAGGAGACCGAGCTGAACGCGAAGCGGTGCCGGGGCGGCGCCGTCTCCGTCACGTACGCGGCCACGCTCGGCGCCTCCCCGCCGAAGGCGAGCCCCTGCACCACCCGCACCACCACGGCCAGCACCGCCGCCCAGACGCCGATCGTCCGCTGCCCCGGCAGCGCGGCGAGTCCCAGGCTGGCGACGGCGATCACGGCCATGCCGAGGCTGAGCGCGAACCGCCGCCCCCGGGTGTCGCTGAGCCGACCGATCAGGAACGAGCCGATCGGCCGGGCCCCGAAGCCGACCGCGAAGGTGGCGTACGCGGCGAGCGTGCCGCTGACCCCGCCCTTGCCGTGCCCGAAGAGGTCGGCGGCGAAGTAGGGCGCGAGCACGGCGTAGATGTTCCAGTCGAAGGACTCGACCACGGACCCCACCGTCGCCGCCGCCAACTCCCGCCGCCGGCCCCCGTCGTGCACCCCGTCGCGGGCCGGGGCGGTCTCGATGCGATCTGTCATGGCGTCAGCATGACACCGTTCGACCAGCGGCGGAATCGGGTTCGACGGACATACGGTGCCGGCTCGGCTTCGGCCCGGTGCCGGCCCGCCATCGGACCGCCGCAGGTCCGGTGCCGGCCCGGCCGAGCCGCGGTACCCCCGTAACCGCGCCTCGCCGCCGGGCCGACGGGCGTTCATCATCGTCGCGGCGCCACGACCCCGACCACGACGTTGACCTGACGTTGACCTGACACTCGGCCCGCGGGGGACTACGCTCATCCGCGATCCGGGTCGGCCGGGCGGGACGGCGACACGGTTCGCCGGGGATCCGGAGGGTACGGGTGGGGGCTGCGGTTTTCGCTGCGCTGCTGCGGGAGCGACGTCTGTCGATGGGCTGGAGCCAGGACGAACTGGCCGACCGCTCGGGGGTGTCGGCCCGGTCGATCAGCGCGCTGGAGGCGGGCGGGCGCCGACCGCGGATGTCCTCGGTGGTCCGGCTCGCCGAGGCCCTCGGCGTCGACCCGGACACCCGCGCCCGGTGGCTGGCCGCCGTCCGGGACGGCGACGCACCCCAGCCCCTACCGGCGCCCGACGAGGCGCCGCCGCTCCCCGCCCTGCCGCCGCTCCCCGCCGCGCAGTCAGGACCGCGGCAACTCCCGATGGCCATCCGCCACTTCACCGGTCGGGCCGACGAACTCCGGTCCCTCGACGCCCTGCTGGCCGATGTGACCCCCGGCTGCGGTGCGGTGGTGATCTCGGCGATCGCCGGCACCGCCGGTGTCGGCAAGACCACCCTGGCCGTGCACTTCGGCCACCGGGTGGCCGACCGCTTCCCCGACGGCCAGCTCTTCGCCGACCTCCGGGGCTTCGACCCGGCCCGGACCCCCGTCGACGCCGCCGAGGTGGCCCGCGGCTTCCTGGACGCCCTGGGCGTCCCGGCCCTGCGCGTCCCCGCCGACCCGGACGGGCAACTCGCGCTCCTGCGCAGCCGGTTGGCGGGCACCCGGACGCTGGTCGTGCTGGACAACGTCCGGGAGGCGGAGCAGGTCCGCCCGCTGCTGCCGGGCTGCCCCACCTGCCTGGTCGTGGTCACCAGCCGGAACCGGCTGCCGGGGCTGGTCGCCCTGGACGGCGCCGTGCCGCTGGCCCTGGACGTGCTCTCCCGCGAGGAGGCGCGCGAACTGTTCGCCCGCCGCCTCGGCGCCGCCACCGTCGCCGAACAGCAGGACGCGGCCGACGAGTTGATCGAGCTGTGCGCCCGGCTGCCGCTCGCGCTGAACATCGCCGCCGCCCGGGCGGCCGACCACCCCGGCACCCCGCTCGACGTCTGGGCGCGCGAGCTGCGCGACTCCCGGATGCGCCTGGACCTGCTGTCGGCCGGCGACAGCCGTGCCGACGTCCGGGTGGTGCTCTCCTGGTCCTACCGCGCCCTGGCCCCGCAGGCCGCCCGGCTGTTCCGGCTGCTCGGCCTGCACCCCGGCCCCACCATCAGCGTGGCGGCGGCCGCGAGCCTGGCGGGCCGGTCGCTGCCCCGGACCCGCGCCCTGCTGGAGGACCTGCACCGCGCCCACCTGATCACCGCGCCGGAGCTCGGCCGGTACACCTTCCACGACCTGCTGCGCGCGTACGCCGCCGAACAGGCGGCCGCCCTCGAACCGCCCCAGGAACGGGCGGGGGCAACGCGCCGGATGCTCGACCACTACCTGCACACCGCGCACCGGGCGGCCTGCCTCGCCTACGCCGACGACGCCGCCTGGCAGCCCCTCGACCTCGCCGCCCCCGCCGCCGGGGTGACGCCCGAGGAGCTCGGCGACCGGCAGCGGGCGCTCGCCTGGTACCGGGAGGAACAACCGGTGCTGGAGCGGGTCGTCGACGCCTCGCACGCGGCCGGGTCCGACGTCCACACCTGGCAACTGGTCGGCGCCCAGGTGCCCTTCCTGCTCAAGTCGGGGCTGTGGCAGCAGTGGCAGCGGGCGAGCGAGACAGCGCTGTCCGCCGCCGAACGCACCGGGGACCTCGGCCGCCGGGCCCACGCCCACCGCTGGCTCGGCCAGGTGCACCGCTCCCAGGACCGCCAGGCCGAGGCCCAGCGCGAACTGCGCCTGTCCCTCGGCCTGTTCGAGGCGCTCGGCGACCGGCCGCGCGAGGGCCGTACCAGGCTCGACCTCGCCATCGCCCACGGCGAGGTACGGGCCGACGCCGAGGCGGTCACCGAGTCCCGGCGGGCCCTGGAGCTGTTCGAGTCCATCGGCGACCCCTCCGGGCAGGCCCTCGCCCTCAACAGCATCGGCTGGTACCTCGCCCAACAGGGCGAGCTGCGCGAGGCACTCCCCCACTGCCGGCGCGGTCTGGAGCTGGCGCGCGAGGTCGGCAACCTGCCCGGCCAGTCGTCCATCTGGGACAGCATCGGCTTCATCCACCACCAGCTCGGCGAGTACCACGAGGCGCTGCCCGCCTACCGGGAGTCCCTGAGCCTGCGCCGGGCGATCGGCGACTACTTCCTCCAGGCCGACATCCACACCCACCTCGGCGACACCCACCTCGCCCTCGGCGACGCCGACTCCGCCCGCGCCGACTGGACCCGCGGCCTGGCCATCCTGGAGGACCTCCAACACCGCGACGCCGACGCCGTCCGCGCCCGCCTGCACCGCCTCGATGCCACCGACCGCCCGCACTGAAACGAGGCTGACCGGCTGGTACAGGGAGCGACGGTGGACGGCGTCGTCCCCCATCCGCCCCGGACCCCATCCGCCCCGGAACGGCGACGATGCCGAGCCGGACAGCGGAGTTGACGCACCCGGCCACCGGGAGCGGAACAGCGAGGCCCGCTGCCGCCCGCTCCGAGCCGCTGCCATGCACCAGCGCACGCGCAACGGCTGGTATTACTAGGGCATGCAGGAAGAGACGGCACGCTCCGCCATCGACACGTTCATCTCCGCGTTCAACGCCTCGGACGACAGCTATGTGACTGCCCTGCTCTCCCAGGCCCTGACCTCGGACGTGGTCTTCTGGGGGCCGTTGGGCCGCAGCGAAGGAATCGCCGCGGTCGAGCGGTTCGTGCTGGACCTCCGGCGCCACCCGGCGGGGACCGGCACGATGGCGCGCTGCTCGGCGGTGGACATGCCTGACGAGTGGGCCCGGTACCGGTGGGTCTTCACCACGCCGGACGGCGGCCCCCGCCTGTCGGGAACGGACGTCGTCCATCTGCGGCGGAACCTCATCGACCAGGTCATCGTCTTCGCGGGGGAGATCGAGCCGTCCGCCTCCTGAGGTGGCTGCGGCAGGTGGGGTCAGGGCCTCACCGGCGGCGCAGGAAGACGTCCTGGAGGAGCTTGGTGTCCCCCGGCCTCTCGGCCTGGGCCACCGGGGCGGAACCCTCCCGCTCCGCTGCGCCCGTCCCGCCGACGGCGGGCCGGTGCGGCGCTCGCGTGCCGCACCGGCCCGGTGGCTCAGGCCGAGGTGCCCGTGCGGCCGCGGCGGCCGAGCAGCACGCCCGCCGCCGTACCGAGGACGCCGACCACGATCCCGGCGATGCCGAGGCCGCGGGCGGTCGAGTCGCTGCTGCTCGCCTTCTCCGCCGCCGTCGTCGCCTTGGCCGAAGCCGTCGCGGTCGGCGCACCCGGCGCGACCGGCGCGCTGCCGGCCGGTGCCGGGCTCGCCCCGTCGGCGCTGTCCGCGTCGTCGGCGGCCGCCGCCGTCAGGTGCAGCACCGGGGCCGGGTTCTTCGGCTCGGGCCGGCCCGCCTGCGGCTCCTCGATCCAGCGCACCACGTTGCCGTCGCTGTACGTCTGGAGGGCCTTGAAGACGACCTTGTCCGTGCCCTCGGGCAGGGCGCCGAGCTCGACGGTGAAGTCCTGGTAGTGGCCGGGAGTGATCTGACCGCCGGTCCAGACGACCTGCGAGACCACGTCGGTGACGTCGCCGTCGTCGGTGTGGATCGGGGTGGCGAGCTTGGTCGTGGTGATCTTGTCGGTCCAGCCGGGCACCGGCGCGACCATGGCGGACGGGACGGGGTGGTCGGTCGGGAAGTCGATCTCCACCTGGACCGTGCTCTTGGTGTCGTCCTCGTTCGGCACCCGGAAGGCGAAGGTCTGGTCGGTGGCGTTCTTCGGGACGCTGGACGGCTCCACGACGACGTGCGCGGAAGCGCTCGCGGCGGCGGCCAGCACGGTCGCGCCGGCCAGGACGGTGGCAGCGGCCAGGCGGATCACGGGGGAAGTCCTCATGATGCGTGTTCTCCAGGGAAGGGGCACGCGCGTCCGCGCGCACGGGCGGCGGGCACGACGGATCGGCGCCGGCGCCGTACGGGGGCGCGTGCGGGTGGTGATCGGGGGGCGGGAGGACGGCCGTGCCCGGGAGCGTTCCGCTCCGGTCAGGCCGCCGCGTACCCCGGCGGGCCGCGTCTGATCACCACGTGCCGCAGGAAGGCCGAGCCGGCCCGGCCCGACCGGTCGGCTCCCGCCGCCCGGCGCACAGCGGTTCCGGGGGCGTCGAGCCCGTCCCGCAGCGCCGCGAACAGGGCCACCACGCCCCGGAGTCGGGCCGCACAGACGCGCCCGGTGGCCTCGGCGGTGCGGGCCGCGAGCCGGACCAGGGACCACACCGCCGCCTCGCCCCGGCGCAGCCACCATCCGGCGGCGAGGGTCGCGGCCAGGTGCGCCAGGAGCATCGCGGGGCTCAGCCCGACGAGCGTCGCATGGCACCAGAAGCCGATGTGGGTCGCCGCGAGGGCGGTGTGGTGGGCCGCGCCCGCGCCCGCCGTGACGTGCGTCAGCGCGGCGTCGCGACGGTCGGCCATCCCTGACATGCCCGGCATCCCTGACATCCCGGCCATGTCCGGCACGTCGGCCATCCCCGGCATACCGGCAGTACCGGCCGCATCGGCCACGCCACCCGGTCCACCCGCTCCGCCCCGCACCGGCGCCGGGAATCCGCCCCGGGCCGCGTGGAACAGCAGGTGCAGGCCCAGCTGGCCGCCCGCCAGAGCGCCGACGATCGCCCGGGCCGAGCGCTCCCGGCGGGCGCCGAGCACGGCGAACGCCGCGACCAGCAGCCACCCGAGCAGCAGCGCGCCGGGCGGGATCCGGTCCCCCGAGGCGAGCGCGTGCCCGGCGGCGGACAGCACGACGCAGACCGTCGCGAAGGGCAGGGCCCGCAGCACACGAAGGTCGAGGGCGGCGGCGCGCACCGGCAGCGGCGCGGGCCCGGCATCGAGGTCGGTCATGGCGGCGCCATCATGGCACGGGAACCCTGGGGCCCGTCGGGGTCTCCCCTGATTCGTCCCCGATACGACGTCCGGCGGCGTTTCGGTCCACCCCGCCCCGGCTAGGACAGGCGTACGACCCGTCCGGGAAACCGGGCCGCAGCGAGATCTACGAGGACACCATCGCGGCCCGCCGGAGCGGCAGTTGAGCTTAAGCGGATCTTCAGCAAGGCCCTGCCATTCTGACCGGGCCGCGGTTCGCCCCGGCCCCGCCAGCACTCCCAGCCCTGCTCCCAACACCAGGCGGCTTCCCCGCGTCCGGCGGCGTCCGGGCCCCGACACGGGCACCGGAAGCCGCCCGCCCCTGCCCCGTCACCGCCAGAGGATCGGCCGACCGTGTCGCAACTCCCGCACCTCCACGAGGCATCGGCGCACCACGCCGCCGACGCGTCCCGCTCGTCCGCGCCCGCCACCGGGCGCGTCGTCATCATCTCCGCGGGCGTGGGCGCCGGGCACGACGGAGCCGCCGCCCAACTCGCCCTGCGGCTGGCCGGGTTGGGTCTCGCCGTCGACCGCTGGGACTTCCTGGACCTGATCCCCGCCGGACTCGGGCCACTGGTCTCGGAGTGCTACCGGCGGCTGCTGACCATCGCCCCCTCCGCCTACCAACGGATCTACTCCAGCACCGAGTCCACCGGGCGTCCGGGCCCGCTGATCCGGCTGATCCAGCGCAGCACCCACCGGCGGCTGCTGCGCAGGCTCCCGCCGGACACCCGCGCGGTGGTGGCCACCTACCCGATCGCCGGGCAGGTGCTCGGCAGCCTGCGCCGCCGGGGGCGGCTGACGGTGCCCGCCGCGGTCTACCTGACCGACTTCTCCGTGCACCCGCTGTGGGTGGCGCCCGGCGTCGACCTCCACCTGGCCGCCCACCCCGTCCCGGCCGGGCAGGCCCGCGCGCACGGCGCCGAGCGGGTGGCGGTCGCCGGCCCGGTGGTCGACCCCCGCTTCACCCCGACCACCGGGGCCCTGCGCACCGCGGCGCGGGAGCGGTTCGGGCTGCCGCCGGGCGCGCCGCTGGCGCTGCTGGTGGCCGGCTCCTGGGGAGTGGGCGAGGTCGCGAAGGTGGCCGCCGAGGTACGCGCCACCGGGGCGGCGGTGCCGGTCGTGGTGTGCGGGAGGAACCGGGCCCTCGCGGAGCGACTGCGGGCGGACGGCGTCGAGCACGCCTTCGGCTGGGTCGAGGACATGCCCGGCCTGATGCACGCCTGCGACGTGCTGGTGCAGAACGCCGGGGGCCTGACCTCGCTGGAGGCGCTCTCCTGCGGCCTGCCGGTGGTCAGCTACCGCTGCATACCCGGGCACGGCCTGACCAACGCGGCCGCCCTCGACCAGGCCGGCCTCGCCCCCTGGGTCCGCGACCCGGCGGAGCTGGCGTCCGTCCTGGCCGCCATGGTCGACGGGCCCGCCGGGCGCCGGTACCGGGAAGCCGGGCTGGCGCTGCACCGCGACGCCTCCGGCCCGGCGGCCGCCATCGCCGCCGTGGCCGGCGCCGCCCCCGCCGACACGCCGCCGGACACCGCGCCGCAGCCACTGATCCCGACGCAACGACAGCACCCCGGACGACGGGCCGCCCCCGCCCCGCCCAGCCAGAGCCCCCGCCAGAGCCGCCGCCCCGGCCGTCGGCTCGGCGTCGCGGTCGCGTCCCTCACCGCGACCGCCTGGCTCTCCACCGCCGGCACCCAACTCGCCGTCGCCTACGGGGGTTTCGACGCCCTCGACGCCGAGCACACCGGCCGGGCCTACCTCGTGGTCCACCCGCCGCACGGCGGGCACCTCGACGACGCCACCCTGCACGCACTGTCCGCCGTCAAGGCCGCCGTCTCGATCGACACGGCCGAGGCCGCCGCCGACCCCGGCGAGGTCCGCCGCTTCGCGGCCGCCGGGCTCACCCTGGTCAACGCCGGCTACGGCCCGCCGTACCAGACCGGGATCGTCACCCGCCGCGACTCCGTCGAGGCCGGGGCCGGCGCGCTGCGCTCCGCCACCGGCGCGGCCGGCGCCTTCTTCCTCTCCGGCCGGGACGTGGACGCCCTCGACCTCGGCCTGGCTGCCTACCACCACGAGCGCCTGGTCGTCCCGGACCTCCGGATCGCCTGCGGCAGCACGGCCACCCCGCGGCTCAAGCCCGGCCAGATCGTCCTGGTCGAATGCGGCAGCGCCGACCCGGCCGGGCTCAGCACCACCCTGAACCGCCTGCTCACCTCCCACCGCCCGCCGCGCCTCGGCGCGCTGACCAGCCTGTCCTGAGGCCCCCATGAAGCCCCGCGCGCTCCCGCTCCTCGGCGCCGCCGCTGCCGCCGTCACCGCCGTCCACGCGGCCCCCGTCCTCTCCACCTACGGGCCGCTGCGCAACCGCCTGCTGCCCCGGCTCGCCGGGACCGGCCGCCCCGACCACGTCGCCCTGACCTTCGACGACGGCCCGGACCCGCTCTCCACGCCCGCCTTCCTGGCCCTGCTCCAGGAGCGCGGGGTGCACGCCACCTTCTTCCTGCTCGGGGAGATGGCCGTACGGTCCCCCGGGCTGGTGCGGGAGATCGCCGACGCCGGGCACGAGGTCGCCGTCCACGGCTGGGCGCACCGCCCGCTGCTGCTGCGCGGCCCCCGCACCACCCACCAGGACCTGAGCCGGGCCCGCGACGCCGTCGCCGAGCTCACCGGCACCGCGCCGCGCTGGTTCCGACCGCCGTACGGCGTGATGAGCGCGGGCGCCCACCTCGCCGCCCGCCGGCTCGGCCTCACCCCCGTGCTGTGGACCAGCTGGGGCGAGGACTGGACCAGCCGAGCCACCCCGGAGAGCGTCCACCGCACCGTCACCGCCGACCTGTACGGCGGCGGCACCGTCCTGCTGCACGACTCGGACTGCACCTCCGCCCCCGCCGCCTGGCGCTCCGCCCTCGGCGCCCTGCCCCGGCTGCTCGACCACTGCGCCGCCGAGGGCTGGCAGGTCGGCCCGCTCCGCGAGCACGGGATCGGGGCGGGGCACCCGGGCGCGGCGGGCCTGAACCGATCCCGCGCCGTCAGCCGGGCCGCCCATAACCGTTCAGCCCGCCGCCCGTAACCCTTCAGCCCGCCGCCCGGTCCGGGGCCGGCTGCGCCCCGGCGGCGGCGCGGGCCGCCTTGGCGCACACCCGCCGCAGCAGGGCGTTCAGTTCGGTGCGCTGGCCCTTCGTCAGCGGGGCCAGCAGTTCCTCCTGGACGGCGGTGGCGTCGCCGTGCAGCTCCTCCAGGGCGACCTCGCCCGCGGCGGTGAGGGTCACCACCTCGTGGCGGCCGTTGACCTGCACCACCATCGACTGCACCAGCGCGGCCGCCAGCAGCTCGTCGAGCGCCCGGGACACCTCCGGCGCGGGCAGGCGCAGCCGCGCGGCGAGGTCGGGCCGGGCGTGCGCGCCCTGCCGGGCCAGCGCCGACAGCACCGCCAGGTGGGTCTGGCCCATCGAGCGGGTCCGCCACCGGTCCGCCAGCAGGGCGTCCGCCGCCCGGCCGGCCGCGGACAGGAGGTAGACCGTCTGCTCGAAGGGACTCGACGACCCCTTCCGCCCGTCGTACACGCGGCTTCCAATCGCTGGGGAGGGCTGCACCACCTCCGGTCCGGACCCCGGAGTGCCGACGCCCACGCCCGCGCCGGGCCGGGTCGCACCGGCGGTGAGCGGCCCGGAAAGCGCGGGAGGCGCGGGGGCCACGGGCACGCGGTGATGCGGACGGGCGGGAGCAGCCACACCCTACCCAGGGTCGGCCGCTCCGGTCTACATCGATGTCGTCAAACGCTGAGGTCACCGGCCGTGCGGGGCCCGCGCGCCGTGCTCCACCTGCTCGCTCGGCCCGCGTACGCGCCCCCGGCCGGCCGGGTCGCGCCCTGACGGCTGCTCGACGGATCTCCGGGTGCGGAACCGTGTCGATCGCATAGAGACCTTTCGGGCTGCCACATACTCGCGATCTGTTCGAGGGTCCCGGCGCTGCGCCCGGCAGTCGACCGGGGCACCCACCCGGAGCCCGACGGAGTACACATGACCACGCCCAAGCCCGCCCCGGCCGCCGATCCGCTGATCGCGGCACCGACATACCTGGCGGACATCCGCACCTACTTCCGCCCCGAGGACGTGGCCCACATGGGCGCCAAGGGCATCGACCTCGGCACCTACGACGGGGTGAAGAAGAACGCCCTCACGATCTTCGCCCACACCTCACCGCCCACCGCGGACATGCCACCGGACGCGGCGGGCAAGTGGAGCGCCAACCGTTCGCAGACCTTCAAGAACTGGATCGTCAACGGCTTCCCGCTCGGTACGGCCCCGGTCGGGACACCGCCGGCCGGAGGTGCGCCGACCCGGCTGCGCAAGAACGTCACGGCCCTGACGGACGCCGAATTCGCGCTCCTGGCCCAGGCGTTCAACGGGGTCATGGCCCGCGACATCACGGCACCGGACAGCTACTTCGCCCTGGCCGGGCAGCACGGCCTTCCGGGGAGCTACTGCCTGCACCACGAGAACCGCTTCAACCCGTGGCACCGGGTGTACCTGCGCGCCTTCGAGGACGCGCTGCGCTCCGTCCCGGGCTGTCAGGACGTGACGCTCCCCTACTGGGACATCTCGACCCCGCTGCCGGACCGCCTCCAGCACCCGCCGTTCGACCAGTACGTCCTGCCGGCCGACCCCGGCGCCACGGCGACGCCGCCCGTGACCGGGTTCTTCCCGTACACCACCCAGCGCTACTCGGTCGCCCAGATCACGAAGAACGTCACGGACTTCGGGGTCCTGACCGACATCACCACGTCGATGGCGCAGTCCCTCTGGGGTGCGTACCTCACCAACGGCTACCAGGACTTCTCGATCCAGGCCCACGACGGCGGCCACGGATCGGTCGGGCCGACGATGGGACTCCAGGAAGTCTCCGCCTACGACCCGGTGTTCTGGTTCTTCCACTGCAACATCGACCGGCTCTGGCTGAGCTGGCAGACCCGCGCCACCGCGACCGACCTGGCCGGGTTCCGGACCACCCTGGCCGGGCAGGACGACAGCTGGCTCACCACGCCGTTCAACACGCTGCCGCCGTACAGCACGACCGCCGACCAGACCATCGCCACCGACATCACGTACGACAAGCTCGACCTGCCCGCCCCCGCGGAGGCCGTCATGGAGAACCTCTCCGGCAGCATCGACGCCGCCCACAGCTTCGCTTTCCGCAGCACCGACCCGGTCTCGGTGCGGGTGAAGGGCATCGACCGGCTGAACATCCCCGGGTCGTTCATCGTGAGCCTGCTCGCCGACGGCGAGCCGGTCGCGAAGCGGTTCTTCTTCCAGCTGACCAACCCGCGCGAGTGTGCGACCTGTGTGAAGCACGGCATCGTCAACATCGACTTCCGGCTGGCGCAGGAGCAGATCCTCGACCGGAAACTGTCCGTCCGGATCGACGTACCCGGTCACGCCGGGGAGATCGGCACGGCCTTCCCGCTCGCGCAGGCGGGCAACCCGACCGTCAACGCCCGGCTGCTGGTCGGCGAAGCGTAGTCGTGCACTGCGCGGGTTCACCCGGGGCCCTGGGCCCTGGGCTCCGGGTGGACCGCCGCGCCCGGCCTCAGCGGGCGAACTTCTCCTTGGCCGCCGGGGTGACGGGGGTGAAGAAGTTGACCAGGTGGCCGTCGGGGTCACGCAACAGCAGTGACCGGTTGCCCCACGGCATCGTGGTCGGCCCGGCGACGACGTCGGTGACGACAGCGGCCAGGTCGCGGTGGACGCGGTCCACGTCGTCGACGAGGAACTCGGTGATCACGCTGTGGTTGTCCGCCGGGCGGGCCGAGCCCGGGGCGAACAGCGGGACGGTACGGGTGCCGGCGATCGCGAGGGTGGCGCCGCCGATCCGGAGTTCGGCGAAGTCCTCGGTGGCCCACACCGCCACTGCCCCGGTGGCGCGCTCATAGAACTCGACGAGGCGCGCGACGTCGCCGGTGATGATGCGGATCGAGACGAAGTCCATGGGAATCTCCGTAAGGTGTTAGGCGGCCCGGGAGGGCCGGATGTGGCTTATGGGGTCTTGCCTTCAGTGGCTCCCAAGGAGTGGCCGTCCGGTCCTCCGGGGCGCCCTGGCCGCTGATTGAGATGTGCGAGCTGTGCGCGGTCGCTGTTTACGGAGACGACGGCGGGGTGTTCCTCGGGCCAACGGGATGAGGGCGGGATCGAGGAGGGGCGAGTGAGCAAGCGAACTGCCCATGCCTGGGCTGGCGTTGACGCCGGCAAGGGGCATCACTGGGCAGCCGTGGTGAACGAGACCGGCGCAACAGTGTGGTCGAAGAAGATCGACAACGATGAGACGGCGATCCTGACCGCGCTCGGCGAGATCCTCGACCTGGCCGACGAGGTCCACTGGGCGGTGGACATCTCCGGAACGTCCTCCGCGCTGCTGCTGGCCCTGCTCGCGGCCCACGGCCAGCAGGCCGTCTACGTGCCCGGACGGACCGTCAACCGCATGTCCGGCGCCTACCGGGGCGAGGCCAAGACCGACGCCCGCGACGCCTACGTCATCGCCGAAACATCCCGCCAGCGCCGGGACTTCACCGCGATCGACGTCCCCGCCCAGCTCGCGGCCGATCTCGCTCTGCTGACCGCCCACCGCTCGGACCTGGTCGCAGACCGCGTGCGGATGATCAACCGGCTCCGCGACGTGCTGACCGGCATCTTCCCCGCCCTGGAGCGGGCCTTCGACTACTCCGCCCACAAGGGCGCCCTGGTCCTGCTGACCGGCTACCAGACCCCGGCCGCCCTCCGCCGCCGGGGCCGGGCCCGGCTGACGGCATGGTTGTCCAACCGCAGCGTCCGCAGCGCCGACGCGGTCGCCGCCACCGCGCTGGAGGCCGCGGAGGCCCAGCGCACCACCCTGCCCGGCGAGGACGTCGCAGCCGCGATCGTGGCCGACCTCGCCGCGCAGATCCTGGCCCTGGACGACCGGCTCAAGCGGATCGACAAGCAGATCCGCGACACCTTCCACGCCCATCCGCAGGCCGAGATCATCGAATCCCTGCCCGGCATCGGGCCGATACTCGGAGCCGAGCTCGTCGTCGCCGCCGGCGATCTGTCGGCCTACGCGGATGCCGGCCACCTCGCTTCGGCGGCCGGGTTGGTGCCCGTTCCACGCGACTCCGGCCGCCGCACCGGCAACATGCACCGACCGAAGCGGTACAGCCGCCGGCTTCGACGGGTGTTCTACATGTCTGCGCAGACCAGCATCATCAAGGACGGCCCGAACCGGGACTTCTACCTCAAGAAGCGCGCCGAGGGCTGCAAGCACGTCCAGGCGATCATCGCCCTGGCACGCCGCCGGGTCAGCGTCCTGTGGGCGCTCCTGCGCGACAACAGGGTCTTCACCTCCGTTCTGGACGCGCAGGCGAGTTGATTTCGTCATTGAGACTCCTTGACCGTGCTGGGAACGTGCACGTCACAGGCTAGGAGGAATAGTGGACAGAATCGGTCCCCTATTTCCGGCTAGGCTGCCCGCATGTCCCGACCCACCGGCCGCGTGCTGACCCTGCTGGAACTGCTGCAGTCCGGCGGCACCCGGACCGTGGCCGAACTCGCCGACCGCCTCGGCGTCCAGGGGCGCACCGTGCGGCGGTACGTCGACCAGCTGATCGACCTGGACGTCCCGGTGGAGTCGGTGCGCGGCCGCTACGGCGGGTACCGGCTCGCCCCCGGGTACCGGCTGCCCCCGCTCATGCTCAGCGACGACGAGGCGCTGGCCGTACTGCTCGGCCTGCTCGCCGGCCGCCGGGCCGGGCTGACCACGGCGCAGCACACCGCCGGCGAGACGGCGGCCGCGAAGATCCGACGGGTGCTGCCCAAGCACCTCGCCCGCCGGCTCGACACCCTCCTGGAGTCCCTCGCCTTCACCGAGCAGCCCGGCGAGTTCGACACCCCGGACGCCGAGGTGCTGCTCACCCTCGCCGACGCGGTGCGCCACCGCCGGCCGGTCTCGGTCCATCACACCGACCGCGACGGACGGCGCGGCGAACGCACGCTGCACGCGTACGGGATCGTCGCCCATGCGGGCCGCTGGTACGTCACCGGTCAGGACGCCCGCCTCGGCGAGGACCGGACCTTCCGACTCGACCGCATCACGGACGCGAGAGCCCTGCCCGGCTCCTTCGAGGAGCCCGCCGGTCCCGGCCCGGCGGAACGGGTGCTGGCGGCGTTCGCCACGGCCGAGTACCGGCACGAGGTGACCTTGCGGATCCACGGAACGGTCGGGCAGATCCGTGCCCGGCTCCCGGCGAGCGTCGCGAACCTGGAGGAGTGCGCACCCGCGGAGGCCGAGCAGTGGCGGCGCGTCGAACTGCGGGCGGAGCGGCTCGACTGGCTGCCCGCCGTACTCGCCTCGCTGGACCGGCCGTTCGTCATCGAGCGCCCCGACGAACTGCGCGACCTCGTCGCCGCGTTGGCCGAGCGCCTCGCGTCCTACGCAGCCAGCGGACACGCCTGAGCCGCGCCGCCCGGTGGGGCGGCGCGGCGGCGCCGGAACCGGTCTCGATGCACAGGGAGGTCGGGGATTCGAGTGCCCCCGGGGTCGGGGCGCGCCGAGGAGTGGGAGGTCGGTGGGTCCGACGTCCCACTCCTCGTGCTTCACGGGGCGGCGGATGGGGTTGAAGTGGGGTGCGGGGTGGGGTGGTTGTGGTTGGGTCGGGGTGCGGTGAGGGGGTAGGCCCAGGCGAGCAGGGCGAGGAGGAGCGCGAAGGGGAGGAGGGTGCAGAGGGTGGCACCGCCCGGGGCTTCGCTATGGCGGGGTTCAGTCGGCATCGGGGGTGGCATCGGCATCGGTGAGGTCGAGTTCGGCCCAGACGGTCTTGGCGTTGGGGTGGCGGGGGATGGTGCCCCAGCGGTCGCTGAGGGCGTCGACGAGGATCAGGCCCCGGCCCGACTGGGAGTGAGGCAGGGGGGCGGTGGGGAGGACGGGGAGCCTGTCACCCCTGGGGTCGCTGATCTCGATGCGAAGGGTGGTGCCCCGGCGCACGGTGGTGGTGAGGGCGAGGTGCAGCTCGAACCCGCGCCCCGGAACGCGTCCGTGCAGGACGGCGTTGGTGGCCAGCTCCGCGACGATCAGGAGCGCCGAGTGGAACGGGTCGGTGTGCGTGGAGTTCAGGCCCCAGCAGGTGAGTTGACGCCTCGCGATGCGTCGGCACAGTCCGACGCCCTTGGGGGTGGCGGCGAGGACGGTGGTGTGGGGGCGGGGTCTGTCGAGGGGGATTTCGGTCGTCATGGAAGAAAGCGTGGCGGGGCGGACGTACGCTGACCATGGGTCCAGCGGGCACAGAGAGTACTTGTGCAGGTGCGGACAGCTTATGTTTGTGTGGCTCAATCACAGGCGGGGTGGTCGCAATGAGTGCGGCGCGGAACAGCGAGACGGGCGACGAGATTCGAACAGAACTCCCGGAAGACCTGACGGAGGTCTCGGACTTCTTCCGAGCGATCGGGAAGCAGATCAAGCTTCTCCGGGAACGAGCCGGGTTGACCCAGAAGGAGCTGGCACAGCGCGTCGGCTACGGAGAAGAGCTGATCCGCTCGGTGGAGCGGGGAGTGCGAACGCCTCAACCAGAGCTGCTCGTCGCCTTGGACAAGGAACTGAACGCTGGCGGCCTGTTGGCCATCCAGCGGGACGACGTGATGAAAGCTCGTGCCAAAGCCCGCGTGCGACACCCTGCCTGGTTCCGGGGCTATGCGGGCTTGGAGCCTGTAGCTGTAGAGATTCACGAGTTCAGCACGTTACTCATCCCCGGCCTACTGCAGACCGAGGCGCACGCGCGAGCACTCTTCGGAATGCGTCAGCCGCTTCTCACCGAGGAGGTGATCGAGGAGCGTGTGGCCGTACGACTCGAACGCCAGGAGATCTTGACTCGCTGGCCGCGGGCGATCTTCAGCTGGGTCATCGAGGAGAGCGTTCTCCAACGCCCTTTGGGCGGCTGGGAAGTTCACGAAGAACAACTGCGGCGCCTGCTGGAAGTCGGAGGCATGCGCGGTATGGCGATCCACATCATGCCCACTGCCAGAGCTGATCACCCGGCCTTGGGCGGGCCCTTCACGCTCATCACTCCCAAGGGGCGTCCGCAGAACGGATACATCGAAGCCCAGCAGAGTAGTCGACTGATCACGGGTCAAGAGGAAGTCCGTATCATGAACGCACGATACGGCGCTCTCAGAGGGCAATCGCTCGACGTGAGGGAGTCCTTGGCCTTGATCGAGAAAATGCTGGGAGAACGATGAACGCGAAGCTCGCCTGGATCAAGAGCAGCTACAGCAGCAACGAAGGCGGCCAGTGCGTCGAGGTCGCCGAGACCCCCGGCGCCATCCGTGTCCGTGACTCCAAGGACAAGAGCGGCCCCCAACTGGCCTTCGAACCGGCCGCATGGGAGGCGTTCCTCGCCTTCGCCGCCACCAGCGAGGTCTGACACGATCATCCCGCGAGGAGCAGTGAACATGTCCGAGCTGGCGTGGATCAAGAGCAGCTACAGCGGCAACGAGGGAACTGCCTGCGTCGAGGTCGCCGAGACCCCCGACGCCATCCGTGTCCGTGACTCCAAGGACAAGAGCGGCCCCCAACTGGCCTTCGAACCGGCCGCATGGGAGGCGTTCCTCGCCTTCGCCGCCACCAG
>NZ_JBEOSP010000039.1:28321-87998 GCF_040303105.1 Kitasatospora sp. NPDC096128
CGCGAGGTCTGACCCGGCACCGGCCCGTCGCTCCTGATGAGCGACGGGCCGGTGCCGTACATCACGACTCTGTACGGGTTCCCCTCAGTTCTTCGCCTCGCCGCAGAACTCGGCTTCCAGCTCCTTCGTGAAGACCGAGATCGGTCCCCACGCCTCACCGTTCGCCCAGTCGCCGTTGACCTGGGTCGACATCATGTGCCGGCCATCGCGGCTCCCGAACGTGTAGGACCACGAGCCGTTGATCGCGCCGCCCATCCCCCACACCTCGCCGCACGACAGGCTGACGGACGCAACTCCCAGGCCGTAGTGGGAGTTCGGGATCCACCCCGCGCCGGTGCTCGGGTCCTTCATGGTGAACATCTCGCCCATCTGTGCGGGCGGCAGCAGGCGCCCGCCCAGCAGCGCCTGGAAGAAGGTGCCGAGGTCCCCCACCGTGGAGATCATGTCCCCCGAGCCGTAGCCCCAGGACGGGCTGAGCTCGGTGACGTCGTAGACGGGCAGCTTCGGGTCGTTGAACGTGCCGAGCTTCGAGTAGAACCGCCCGTGCGGGCCCCGGATGCCGGTGTCGTCGGAGGCCGGCTCGTAGGTGCTCTTGAGGTGCAGCGGCTTGGCGAAGCGGTCGGCGATCTCCTGCGCGAGGCTGTGGCCGGTGGCCTGCTCGATGATCATGCCGGCCAGCACGTAGTTGGTGTCGGAGTACTCCCAGCTGGTACCGGGCGCGAACCGGGGCTTGACACTGATCCCGAGCTCGACCAACTCCTGCGGGGTGAAGTGGTCGAACCGGTGCTGGAGGAAGGCCTCGCCCTGGAAGTCCCGCTGGGCCACGTCGGACATGGCGATGTTGGCGACCCCGCTGGTGTGGTTGAGCAGCTGGCGGATGGTGATCGCCGACCCGTCGTAGCCGTTGCTGTCGACGACCCCGGGCAGCCACCGCTCGACGCTGTCGTCGATGCTCAGCCGGCCTTCGGCCTCCAGCTGGAGCAGCGCGGTGGCCACGAAGGTCTTGGTGGTGCTGCCGATCCGGAACCGGTCCTGCGGGCGAAGCTTCTGACCGGTGCTCAGATCTGCGGTGCCGGACTGCCCCCACCAAGTGGAGCCGTTGTCGCGCACCTCGGCCGTCACCCCCGGCAGGCCTGCGCCGGTGACCGCCTGGTCGAGCGCGGCCTGCAAGCCCTGGTGGTCGCCGTGGCCGCCATGGCCGTGGCCGCTGTGCTCGCGGTCGGCGGCCAGGGCTGCCGGGGCGGTGGCGGAGAGCAGGGCAGCGGCCACAACGGCGGCGAGGGCGGTGCGAGTGGTGGTCTTCATGGTCTGGGTCCCCCTGGTGGCTCGGGCTTTCGTCGTCGGTGAGAAACGTACGGCCGAGTTCGGGGATCCCTCAATATCCGATTGCCTGAACCGCACTATCACCGCAGGTCAGTGACGGTCAATCATTGCAATGACGATGCCGACGAATGCAAACGCGGTTGCAACCGTCGCCCCTGCATCCGGATACTCACCCCAAGGGCGCGAGTTCCCGAGTACCCGAGTGCCCGAGGAGAGGAGCCACCCGTGCCAGGTGCCAGGCTGAGCCCGCAGGACCGTCTCGCGATCGCCACCGGTCTCGCCGAGGGCCTCGACTACGCCGCGATCGCCCGGCTGATCGCCCGCCCCACCTCCACGGTGACCCGGGAGATCGCCCGCAACGGCGGGCCCGGCCGCTACCGCGCGGAGACCGCCCAGCGCGCCACCGCCCGCCGGGCCCGACGGCGGCCGGGCCTCGCCCGCCCGGCCGGCGGCGCCGTGGCCGTCCCGGACGGGCGCGACCCGGCGGCCATCGCCGACTTCGCGAACCGGCTGGCCGACCTGCTGGTGCACCTCGGCCTGCCCCGCATGGCGGCCCGGGTGCTCAGCTGCCTCTACGTCACCGACAGCGGTAGCCTCGGCTCGGCCGAACTGGTGCAGCGGCTCGCCGTCAGCCCGGCCTCGGTCTCCAAGGCGGTCGGCTACCTGGAGGAGCAGAACCTGATCCAGCGCGAGCGGGACGGGCGGAACGGCCGCCGCGAGCAGTACACCATCAACGGTGACGTCTGGTACCGCTCGCTGCTGGCCAGCGCCCAACGCAACGCCCTGCTGGCCGAGTTCGCCCGCAGCGGCGCCGACCTGCTGGGCGCCGCCACCCCGGCCGGGCAGCGCCTCGACACGGCCGCGGACTTCCTCGCGGAGATCGGTGCCGACCTGGTCCGGGCGGTGGAGCTGCGCCGCTCCACCGCCGGCAGGTCCTGAGCCGGCGGGCTCTCCCGCGGCGCCGGCGCCACGGCCTTGACCTCTACCGCGCTTGAGCTTCTAGCCTGGCGATCATGACGACCGCAAACACCCCGCAGAACACCACCGCCGCGCCCGCCCAGCCGCCCATCGCCCTGGTCGCCTGGGGCGCCAGCGAGGCGATTCTGCGGCACTCGCAAGCCACCCTGGCACGCATCGACGTGACCCAGCCCCAGTGGTGGGCGCTCAACAACATCGTCCGCGCCGAGCACGGCCTCACCAGGGAGGAGATCCGCGCCGTGGCCGTGCCCTACGGCATGGACACCCGGGTGGTGGTCGACGCCGCCGACGCCCTTGTCCACCGGGGCTGGCTCTGCATCGGCGCGGACGACCGGCTGACCCTCACCGGGCAGGGCCGCGCGGGCCTGGCAACGGCGCGGGAACACATGGCCCGGGCGCGCGCGGAGTTCCTCGGCGACATCACGGAGGAGGAGTACGCGACGTCGGTCTCCGTGCTGCAGCGCGTCACCGCCAACATCACCGCGAGGCCCGCGTGACGGCCGGGCACAGCCGTTGATGGAGAGGGTCAGCGGGCCCGGGCAGCAGCGGGTGCCACCAACCGCCGTTCGCAATCCGTAAGGACGCCGCAGCCCCTCCCGGCAGGCTCGGCGCGCTTCGATGGACGGGTGGATTCCAAGCCTCCCGGCGCCCGGCGCCGCCTCGCCCTCCCGCTCCCTCCCCCGCCCGCGTTCCTGCGCCGCGGCCCGTTCCGCGAGGGCGCGTTCACCTCGCCGCTGCACGAGCCGCGCACCGCCGTCGTGCTGGGCCGGTGGCTGGGGGCAGCCCTGCTGCTCTGCTTCCTGACCGGCCTGACCAGCCACTTCCTCCAGGAGCCGCCGCACTGGGCGGCGGCCCGGCTGCCCTCCCGCCCGGTGAACGGCTACCGGATCACCCAGGGGATGCACGTGATCAGCGGCATCGCCGCCATCCCGCTGACCGGCGCGAAGCTGTGGACGGTCTACCCCCGGCTGTTCGCCTGGCCGCCGGCCCGCAGCGTGCTCCACGCCCTGGAGCGGCTGAGCATCGCAGTCCTGGTCGCGGCTCTGCTGCTGGAGCTCTTCACCGGGCTGCTGAACACCCTCCAGTGGTACCCCTGGCCGTTCCCGTTCCGCCAGACCCACTTCTGGCTGGGCTGGCTGGCGACCGGCGGCCTGCTGCTCCACCTGGCCGTCAAGGCGCCGCTGATCGCCCGGCACTGGCGCCGTCCGCAGGCGCCGGTGGCCGGGCGCCGGGGATTCCTGGTCGCGGTGGGGGCGGCCGTCGGCGCGGTGACGCTCACCACCGCCGGGCAGACCGTGCCCTGGCTGCGGTCGCTGGACCTGCTGGCCCCGCGCCGGCCGGGCTCCGGCCCGAGCGGCCTGCCGGTCAACCGTACGGCCGCCCAGGCCGGGACGGTCACGGTGCCCGCCGACTGGCGGCTGGTGGTCGACGGCCCCCGGCCGTTCCGGCTCGACCTGGCCGGCCTGCGTGAACTGCCGCAGTACGAGGCCGTGTTGCCGATCGCCTGTGTGGAGGGCTGGAGCGTCAGCGCCCGGTGGGGCGGGGTCCGGGTGGCCGACCTGCTGGCCCGGGCCGGGGCACCGGCGGGCTCGGCCGTACGGATCACCTCACTGGAGGCCGAGGGGCCGTACCGGGTGACGGAACTGCCCGCCTCGTACGCCGCCGACCCGCTCACCCTGCTGGCACTGCGGGTGGACGGCGAGGAGCTCAGCCCGGACCACGGCTTCCCGGCGCGGATCATCGCACCGAACCGGCCCGGTGTGCTCCAGACCAAGTGGGTCGCGCGGATCGAGGTGCTGGGATGACGGCGCTCTCGGCCTGGCTGCGCGGGGCCGCGCTGGTGGCGGGGCTCGTGCTGACCGGCGTCGGCCTGTACGGGCTGCTCGACGACGCCTTCGTGACCGAGCCGGCGGGGGTGCTGTGGTGGGCCGTCGGCGCCCTGGCCGTCCATGACGGCCTGTGGCTGCCGCTGGCCTGCTTGGCGGGCACCGCCCTGGCCGCAGCCGGCCGGGCGCGGGGTGCGGCGCGCGGCTCGGCGCGGCGGCCGGTGCTGCGGCCGGTGCTGCGCGGCTGGCTGATCGTGGCCTCGGCGCTGACCGCCGTCGGGCTGCCCGCCGTCCTCCGGGCGGGCCGGGACTCCGGCAACCCGACGGTGCTGCCACTGCCGTACCTACGCAACTGGCTGCTCCCGCTGGCCGTCACCGCGGTGCTCGCCTCGCTGATCGCCCTCGCCCGACGATGGCGCCGGGCCCGGTCCGGCAGCTGAGCCCGAGTCCGCCCGCATTCGCCTCATGGACGAAGGACACCTCGTGTCCTAGAGTGAACGATGTGTCAGCCCGGGCACGGCGCAGTCGAGTCCAAGCCGCCGTGCCCGGGCACCACCGCTTCACCTCACGCCACCGAGGAGAACCCACGGCCATGACCGACACCTTCGAGGCCGGCAAGTCCGAGCTGGTGGAACTCGCCCACCACCGGATGCGCACCGCGATCCCCGACAACGACTGGACGGTACGGCAGAAACTCGCCCTCACCTGCCGCATCCTGTTCGACGCCGGGCACGACTCCGGCCTCGCCGGGCAGATCACCGCCCGCGCCGAACGCCCCGGCACCTACTACACCCAGCGGCTGGGCCTCGGCTTCGACGAGGTCACCGAGGACAACCTCCTCCTCGTCGACGAGGACCTCACCGTCCTGGAGGGCGACGGGATGGCCAACCCGGCCAACCGCTTCCACAGTTGGGTCTACCGCGCCCGACCCGACGTCAACTGCGTCATCCACACCCACCCCCTGCACATCTCCGCGCTGTCCATGCTGGAGACCCCGCTCGTCGTCTCCCACATGGACATGTGCCCGCTGTACGACGACTGCGCGTTCCTGGAGACTTGGCCCGGCATCCCGGTCGGCAACGAGGAGGGCGAGATCATCTCCGCCGCCCTCGGCGACAAGCGCGCTCTGCTGCTCGCCCACCACGGCCAACTCGTCGCCACCGGCACGGTCGAGGAGGCCTGCACCCTCGCCCTGCTCTTCGAGCGGGCCGCGAAGCTCCAGCTGCTGGCGAGC
Organism: Kitasatospora sp. NPDC096128; assembly: GCF_040303105.1. NCBI lineage: Bacteria > Bacillati > Actinomycetota > Actinomycetes > Kitasatosporales > Streptomycetaceae > Kitasatospora > Kitasatospora sp. NPDC096128. Next base: position 33,683 of record NZ_JBEOSP010000039.1, read on the forward strand.
GCGGCCGGGAAGATCCAGGAAATCCCCGGCCTGCTCGCCCGGGAGGCCCACGACTGGATCTCCACCCCCAAGCGCGGCCAGGCGAACTTCGCCTACTACGCCCGCCGCGCCCTGCGCGCCGGCCACGGCGACGCGCTCACCCCCCGGAAGGAGTCCTGACATGGCCACCACGCTCGAAGGGATCATCGGCTACCCGGTGACCCCGTTCTCCCGCGCCGACGGCAGCCCCGACCTCGATCGACTCACCGCGCTCATCGACCGCCTGGTCGCCGGCGGCTGCCACGCCGTCGCCCCGCTCGGCTCCACCGGCGAGAGCGCGTACCTCGACGACCAGGAGTGGTACGCCGTCGCCGAGGCATCCGTCGCCGCCGTCGCCGGCCGCGTCCCGACCGTCGTCGGCATCGCCGACCTCACCACCCGCAGCGCCGTACGCCGCGCCCGGTTCGCCGAACAGGCCGGCGCCGACGTCGTGATGCTCCTGCCGCTCTCCTACTGGAAACTGGACGAGCAGGAGATCACCTGGCACTACACCGCCGTCGCCGACGCGATCGGCATCCCGATCATGATCTACAACAACCCCAAGACGGCCGGGGTCGACCTCCCGCCGGAGCTCATCCACCGGCTGGTCCGGGAGGTCGACAACATCACCATGGTCAAGGAGAGCAGCGGCGACCTCCAGCGGATGCACCGCCTCACCCAACTCTCCGACGGCGCCCTGCCGTTCTACAACGGCTCCAACCCGCTCGCGCTGGCGGCCTTCGCGGCCGGCGCCAGCGGCTGGTGCACGGCCGCGCCCTGCCTGATCCCCGAACTCCCCCTGGAGCTGTACCGGGCAGTGCGCACCGGGGACCTGGACGCGGCCCGCGAGGTGTTCTACCGCCAGCTGCCCGTCCTGCAGTTCCTGATGCGCGGCGGCCTGCCGCCGACGGTCAAGGCGGGCCTGGCCCTGCTCGGCCTGGACGTCGGCGAGCCCCGCCCGCCCCTGCGGCCGCTGGACGACGAGCAGCGCGCCGAGCTCGCGCAGCTGCTGGCGGACGCCGCCGACTGACCCGGCCGAGGGCCGGGCTCAGGGCAGGCTGGGCACCCGGTCCGCGGTGCCGGCCTCGTCGTCGTGGATCACCACGAGGATGTGGGCCGGCTCCGCACCGGTGCTCCGACACCGGTGCGGCACCGAGGAGTTGAAGTACACGCTGTCGCCGGGGCCGAGCTCGACCGTCCGCTCGGGGAACTCCAGCTCCACCGTGCCCGCGTGCACGAAGAAGAACTCCTCCCCCGCGTGCGACTTGAACGGCGACCCGGCGGCATCCGTCGGCGGGTACATCACGAACGGCACCATCCGCTTGCCGCTGAGCCCGGTCGCGATGCCCTCGTAATGCGGCGCACCGGGCCCCGCTCCGGCCGCGATCGGCGTGCGCTCCCCCGCGCGGACCACCGTCACCAACTCCGGCTCGACCTCGTCCGAGAACAGCCGCCCCACATCGACCTTGAGCGCGTGCGCCAACTTGAGCGCGGTCGAGATCGACGGGTCGCTCAGGCCCCGCTCGACCTTGGACAGATAGCTCTTGGTCACCCCGACCTGCTCCGCCAACGCATCAAGGCTCAGCCGGTTCTGCTGCCTCAGCACCCGCAACCTGCTGCCCATGCGCCACCCCTCACCTGCGGATCCGTCCCACCCATCATCCCACCAGCGGCTCCGGCCGCGACCGGCAGCACACCGGCTGCCGGCCGCGGCGGTGTCGTCGGCGGGAGTGGGGCGAGGCGGCGGCGGGAGGGGTCAGTCCTCCGTCTCGTCGTACCGGCCGTGGCCGAGGCGGTGCAGGTCGAAGGACCAGATGCCGCGGCCGAAGGTGGCGGCGTAGAGCCTGCCGTCGGGGCCGATCTTGAGCTGCTGCACCGAGGTGGTGGGCAGGTTGCGGCCGAGGACCCTGAAGTCGGTGGTGCCGGGCGCGCGGTAGAAGGCGGCCAGGTCGGTACCGAGGGCGAGGCCGCCGTTGGGGAGCAGCTTGATCGAGGTGGCGGGGACGTCGGGCAGGTTGGCCGAGACGTCGGTCCAGGTGGTGCCGCCGTCGCGGGTCTCGAAGAGGTGGCCGATCCCGGCACCCGGGCCCTCGGTCCAGCTGCGGGAGAAGCCGCTGAACGCCACGAAGACGTGCTGGGCGTCCTGCTCGTCCACCGCGAAGGAGGAGACGTACCGGTTGGGCAGGGCGCCGTCGACGGGCAGGTTGAGCTGGTGCCAGCCGGTGCCGTCGGTGTTGCCGACCGCGATGCCGCGACTGAAGCCCTGGTTGTTGCAGGGGCCGCACCAGCCCGCGTAGACCGTGCCGTTGACGGTGGCGACCGCGGTGGCGACGTGCCCTGCGCCCAGGTCGTAGGCGCTGGTCCACTCGCTGCCGCTGCGGATCGCGTAGCCCTTGTGCTGCACCCAGACGTGCCGGCCGCCGGCGATCCAGGTGTTGGCGTCCTTGGGGTCCGCGGTCATCGGCGCGATGAAGCGTGCGGCGTTGGCGGCCTTGTCGGGCGGGGCGACCTCGTAGGAGGTGGCCTTGCTCGGGTCCTTCGTCCAACTGCCGTCGTTGACCGCGCAGTTCTGGGTGACCCACATGTCCAGGTAGACGTACTCCTGGGCGATGTCGCAGCCGTTCGCCGGGTCGACCAGGGTGTCGCCGCCGTCACCGCCGAAGTTGGAGCCCATCACCTTGTCGTGGGCCCGCAGGATCGACTCGCCGTTGTCCTGGAGGCCGCCGCTGACGATGACGCCCCGGCCGGACTTGTCCGCGAGGTCCTTGCCGACGCCGACCGAGTAGTACTGCAGGGTGTCGATCGTGCCGTCGTTGAGGGACTTCCAGTCCTTGGCGTGGCCGCCCGCGTCCAGCTGGCCGTCGACCGGACGGGTGTAGATGCCGCCGTCGTTGCCGACGTAGACGCCGGCCTTGCCCTGGTAGCTGCCGATGGCCACGGCGTGCTGGTCGGAGTGGGTGGTCGGCGAGCAGTCGCCGGTCTGCTTGGTGGGGTCGATGCTCCAGCACGGGAACGGGTTGTTCCAGTACGGCGCGATGGTGGCCCACTTGGCGCCGCCGTCGGTGGTCTCGAAGACCTCCTCCAGGCCCGCCCAGACGTGGTCCGGGTTGGCCGGGTCGACCTGGAGGAACTGGTTGTACCAGGACTGGATGCCGGGCTGGTAGCCCGCGTCCTGGAGGGCGGAGCCGGAGCCCTTGAGCTTGTCCTTGTCCGCGATCAGCGTCCACGGGCCCGACGGCGAGCCGGACTTGGAGACGTAGATGCCCTTGAGCCCGGTGTCCGGGTTGTGCGCCGCGACGTCCGGCGACTGGTCGATCGCGTAGTAGCGCGAGCCGTCCGCCGAGCGCGCGAAGGTCACGTTGCCGACGTTCGCGGCGTCCGTCGGCAGGTCGCCCAGCGAGGCGACGCGCTGCCAACTCCCGTCCGCCGCATTGCTGTAGAAGCCGTTGTAGGTGTCCCCGCCGCGCCAGCCGACCGCCAGGACCACCTTCGACGGGTCCCTGGGGTCGATCGCGACGTCGTTGGCGATGTTCTTGTACGGCGCGCTCGGGTCCGCCGCCTTCGAACCACCGGGCAGGTAGTCCGGGTTGGGCGCGAACTCCAGCGTCCAGGGCCCGGAGAGCGTGGTCGTGGAATGGCTCCAGACACCCCGGTTGGTGGCCGCCCACACCTTGTCCCCGGCGAAGCGCAGCTGGTGGATCGTGGTGGACTCCAGCTCGGCGCCGCCCACCCGGTCGCCCGGCTGGAACTTGCCGTGCTTCGGATCGGACAGCACGTACACGCCGGTGCCGACGTACGAGGTCGCCCCGGTGTTGGACTCACCGGTGGCGTACCAGAGCCGCCCGCCCCCGTCGAGGTTCAGGGTGCCGGTCGACAGCGTGGGCAGCTTGTCGGCGATGGCCTCCCAGTGGCCGCCGCCGGTGCGCGAGCGGTAGACGCCGCCGTTGGCGCCGCCCGCGTACACGTATCCGTCGTCGTCGGCCGCGATGCCGGTGATCCGGCCGGTGACGAAGCCGGCGCCGCCGCTGGAGTTGGAGTTGACGTCGCGGTAGCGCGGGTCGTCGCCGTTGTACGGCTTGTTCGTCACGTGGTCCCAGGACCCGCCGGTGTGCGGCAGCGACTGCAACTGCGCCCAGGCGGCGCCGTAGGCGCCGGGGGCGACCACGCCGGGGGCGGTGCGGGCCTCGGTGTACTGGGCGGTGCCCTCGGCGGAGTTCTCCGCCTCGTCGCCGCCGCCGTCGCCGCCGTCCCGGCCGGCCTCGGCCTTGGCGGAGAAGGTGTGTCCGGCCGCCGCCTTGCCGCCGACCTGCTGGGCGTGCTGCCGGCCGGCCTCGGCCAGGCGCTGCACCGGGTTCGGCTGGGCTCCGGGCTGTGCGACGGGTGCGGCCATGGCCTGAGTGGTGGTCAGGCCGAGCGCGGTGAGCGTGACGGCGCTCATGAGCAGCCGTCGTCGTTGCCTGTTCGGCACGGTGCGTCCTCCCCTGGGCGGCCGGGGCGCACGGTCGCACGCCCGGCAGATCAGTGCGAAGCCTGGTCGGTGCCATGGCACTGCGTGAAGGGGATCTGCGTAACGAATGATTAAAACCAATTCTGTGAAATCAGTTAAAAGCATCGGAACACTCGGTGGGTCACAACTCGCCTTTCACCGATCGGGGTTGACGATCCGCCATCGTTCGCATCCGATGTCCAACACATCCGCACATACTCTTCCACAGCTCTTCCTCGAAATGATCGAAGACGGCGGCTTGGGCCCGCACGCACGTCTGGAACCGCGCAGCCACCGCTGACCTCTCATCGCCGCACCGTCCGCCGGAACCCGGGAGACCTCACACCCATGCACCGACCCAGACCCGCGGCCATCGCCGTCCTCGTCCTCACCGCGCTCGGCACCGTCTCGGCCTGCGCCGCGGACCAGGGCGGAAGCGACCAGCCCTCCAGCCCGTCTCCGGCCACCACCGCCGTCACGGCACCGCCTTCGCCGACGACCCCGACCGCCCCGGGCAGCACCACCACGCCCCCGCCCGCGGCCGCCACCCCGTCACCCGCCCCGACCCGGTCCGTCGACGTGGAGAACCCGACCGACCTCGACCACGGCGCCCCCGGCGCGCCCACCCGACCGGCGCACTGACACGGCGGCCGGCCGGCGTGGGATTCCGCAGCCGGGCCTGGTCATGGTTCAAGGGCCCGGCGCACCGCCGGGCCCCTCGGGTCGAGCTACCGGCCCAGCGGTCGGCACTCACGTGGGCGCAGGTCACCACCTCGGCGACGGTCCCCGGCCCGGGCCCGGTCAGCCGGCCGAGGCCCCGGCGAGGTCCAGCAGCCCTTCCTTCGCCTGGCGCACCAGGTCACGGAACTGGTCCTCGCTCATCCGGATCTGCTGACCGAAGTCGTCCGTGATCCTCACTCGCCGGTCCGCGGGCGCCTCCTGATCCAGGAACACCTGGGGGCACCCGCAGTTGCAGTTCCCGCAGAACGTCGCGAAGGGCTGCTGCGATTCCTCGCCGGCCATCCGTCCCACCTCACTTCCGCCCGTGGCGCACGGTACTTCCGGGCTGGCGATGCCCGCGCCGCCCGATCGCCAAACAGGCCGGCCGGAAGGGCAGTTGTGCGCGGCACGGCGAGCGCCCCCCGGAGGGCGGGGGGCGCCTCGTCGTCGGGCCGGATCGGCGGGAGGATCACCCTCCGGAAGGCGGGCCGACGGTCGCGGCGGCGGTCGCGGCGGCGGTCGCACCGGGCGGGATGAGCCGGCGGGCGACGAGGTCCGCGAAGACCTCCTGGAGGTGGGAGACGTCGTCGGCCGCGGGGTTGACGGCTGCCGCGGCCGGTGCCGTGACGCCCGCGAGGACGTCGTCGGTGCGCGGGGTGGTGAGGGTGAGTACGGGCCCGACGTCGCCGGCCGCGGCGTCGCGGGCGGTGAGGGCCGGCAGCGACCAGCGCCGTTCGAGGGTGCGCAGGATGCTGGTGTGGTCCAGCGGCGCCGCGGCGTCGGGTGAGCGGAAGACGGTGCCGGGGGCGATCAGCGGGGAGACCAGCACGGTCGGCACCCGCACACCGAAGCGCTTGAAGTCGAAGCCCTGTTCGCCGATGGTGCCGTCGCCGGGCGGAGTGCTGGTGGCGGGGGGCGGGACGTGGTCGTAGCAGCCGCCGTGTTCGTCGTAGGTGATGACGAACAGGGTCTGGCCCCAGGCAGGTCCGTCGCGCAGGGCCCGGTAGACGTCCTGGATCAGCTGCTCGCCCAACGCGACGTCGCAGATGGGGTGTTCGCTGTTGCCAGTGGGGCCCCAACTGGGTTCGAGGAAGGTGAAGGAGGGCAGGGTCCCGGCCGCGGCCGCGGCCTGGAAGTCGGTGAAGACTCCGAAGTGGTCGGCGGAGGCGCCGTGGATGTCGGGGAAGTTCCCGGAGACCAACGGTGCCTCCTGGTAGCCGAAGGCCCGCCAGGACACCTTGGCAGTGGCGAGCCGGCCGAAGATGCTGGGGCAGGTGAAGTTGTGGGTGTGGTCGTCCAGGTGCCCCTGACTGGTCGCCGCGCAGGAGAACGCCCGGTTCGGCAGGGTCTCGGTGGGTGCGGAGCTGTACCAGTGGTCGCACACCGCGTAGCCGCGGGCGAGCGCGGAGAGCACCGGCAGCGTCTCCGGGGTGAAGCAGTTCATGATGTCGCCCGGGACGGTGCCGGGAAGGACGGTGTGGTTCGGCCGGGGAGGCTGGTCCAGGACGCCGGCGAAGTTCGTCACGAACCCCTGCATCCCGGCCGCCGGCGGCGTCGGCGGGTCGATCGTGCCGAAGAGCTGCTCATTGGTCGGACCGTACCCCTCCCCCGGGTTCGCCCCCGGCATGAAGTACGGGTGGGGGTCCGTCGCCTGGATGCGGCGGACCGTGACGAGTTTGCCGTTCTGGTCCGGGTTGCTCTCCTGCCCGGTCAAGCCCTCGTACGCCTGACCGGTGGGCGAGACGTTGCCCTGGTCCGTGTACAGGAACCCCAGCATGTGGTCGAAGGAGCGGTTCTCCAGCATCAGCATCACCAGGTGCTCGACCCTCTGGAGTCCGTCGTCGCCCGACATCAACTTCTCCGCTTGCTCGGCAGCCACTGGTCGCGCGGGATCCGGCGCCGTTCACGACGGCTGCCGACGTGCGCCCGGCTGTGGTAGGCGGCGGTGAGGGCGGCGGTCTTCTGGGTCCATCCGGTGCCGGCCGAGACGTCGAAGACGCCGATGTAGCCGCCGGTGAGGAGTTCGAGCGGCTGCTTGATGGCGTTGCCGTAGTCGAACTGGGCACCGTTCGCCGCGCGGCTCGGCTGGAACCACGCCGGGTAGACGAAGTCGCTGACCTTGGTGCCGGAGATGTCGTACGCGAAGCTGTCGTCCTCGCACGCGTCGCACACCTCCATGGCGTACAACACCCCTTTGTTGGCCGTCGGTTGATTGAAGATCACCTGGTTGATATCCGGGTCGCCGATCATCTCCAGCAGCTCGTGGCTGGCCGTCACGGTCCAGTTCTCGCCGTACTGCTTGTCGGTGCCGGCGAAGACCTTGCCGATCGGCAGGAAGTTCGCCGTCAGGTCGTGGTACCCGAGGGCGCCGGCCTGGTCGGAGTTGTCCAGGACGACCAGCCACCAGGCATTGTCGGAGAGTGCGCTCGACGCGACGAACGACAGGTCCGCGTCGATCCCCCAGGCCGGGGCGAAGTCCCGGTGGACCTGGGTCTGTAGGGCGGGGACCACGGCGCTCACCTCTGTGTCGGTGAGCACGGTGCTCTCATTGGTCACTTCGATCTTGATGGTGGACATTGCTCCTCCCGATGTCGACACGCGCTGTATGCGTAGATGGTACGTATGTGTCGTAAATGTCGCTTGTATACTTACAGCCTCTGCCGCGCAACGGCGGACGTCAAGAGGCCCAGGGCATCCCGGGAGGCACGCGTGGAAACCGACTCGACCCCCGACCCTGCGGACGGCCCCCGTCGCCCCGGCCGGACCGCGCCGAAGCCGTCCGCCCGGGGCCGGCTGAGCCGGCCGCTGGTGCTGCGCGCAGCGGTCGCGCTGGTCGACCGCGAGGGCCTGGCCGCGCTCACCATGCGCAGCCTCGCCGTCGACCTGGACGTGGAGCCGATGGCGCTCTACCGCTACGCCGACGGCAAGCAGGCGCTCCTCGACGGCATGGTGGAGGCCTTCTACGCGGAGGTGAACGAGCGGATCCAGGCGGTCTCCACGGGGCCGGCCCGGCCCGTCGACGGACCGGGCGGCGACTGGCGGGCACGGCTGCAACACGTCGCCCGCGCCTTCCACCAGGCCGCCGACGCCCACCCCGCGATCTTCCCCCTGGTGGCCACCCGCCCGCTCAGCCTCCCGCTGGCCCGCCGCCCGGCCTCCATGCTCCAGCTCAACGAGCTCGTCCTGACCCTGCTGCACCAGGCCGGCCTCGACGACCGCGCCACCCTGCGGCTCTACCGCACCGTGGTCGGCTGGGCGATCGGCTACCTCCTGGTGGACAAGCGGCAGGTGATCGACAACCCCGACGACCCCGAACCCCTGCTCCGGCTCGGCCTGCACCGCCTCCCGGCCGCCCAGTACCCCCTCCTGCGCACCCTCGCCCCGCTGCTGATGGACCACGACGCGGAGACCGAGTTCGCCACCGGCCTGGACGTCCTCCTGGACCGCCTCGGCCACTGACACCCCGGCCGAGGTGCGCACGTCCGCCCCCCGTGCCCCGATAGCCACGGGTAGCCACCGGCGCACGGAGCGCAGCCGGCCGAAGGAGCCGGAACGAGCGGGTCAGCCCGTGTACAGCTGGACGGTCTTGACGATCACCAGGATCACCGCGAGGAGCAGGTAGCCGCGCAGGGTGAGCAGACCGGCCTTGCGCAGGGCGGAGAACTGCGGTCGGGGCAGGGTGTCGAGGGCGGGGGTGCGCCAGCGGGTCCGGTCCTGTTCCAGGGCCGCCTTGCGCTCCGTCCTGCTGAGTGACGAGCCGTCCGGGTGCTGGACCTGCATCAGCCAGGCCTCGCTGGTGGTGCCGCCGTACGCGTCGCTCTTGGTGTGGCGCGCCGTGAAGGCCTCGATCCGGGCCGCCTGCTCCGTGTACTGGGCGTGGAGCACGATGAGGACGCCACCGACCAGGCCGACGAACGCGCCCGCCGCGAAGCCCCAGCCCAACTGGACGGCCGTCAGCCCGGGGAAGAACGTCGCGGCCGTGAGGGCCAGCGAGAGCAGCACCAGGACCCAGACGATGACGCCCGCGACGACGTTCTGCCGGGTGGTGTTGACCCACGGCCCGAGCACCGGGCGGTCGTTGCACAGCAGCACCAGGAAGACGGTGGCCGAGGGCAGCAGGACACCCGCCAGGGCCTGGACGCCCTGGGTGATCAGGCCTTGGACGTGCGCGTCGGCGGTGAGCGTGATCACGGCGGCGATGCCGATCAGGACCGCGTAGCCGAGGTAGAAGAGCGGCGCCTCGCGGAGCTTCCAGTGCAGGGAGTGCCGCCGCTCGAAGGTGTCGCCGAGGGTGTAGGTGGTGGCGAGGCCGACGGCGTTGGCGCCGATCAGCGAGGCGTCGAGCAGCACGATCGCGAACAGGACGCCGAGCGTCGGGCCGCCGTGCTGCCCGAGGCCGTCGGCGACCGCTCCGGCGTCGGTGAACCCGCCGGAGAGGCCGGTGCCCTGGAAGACGAACGCGGCGGTGGCCATGATGGCGGCGGCGCCCACCGTCACCACCGCGATGCCGATCCGCAGGTCGGCGCGGGCATAGCGGATCCAGCGCGGGGTGATCCGCTTGTCGACCACGTTGGACTGCTGGAAGAACAGCTGCCAGGGGGCGACGGTGGTCCCCACCACGGCGATGATCATCAGCAGCAGGGCCGAGTCGAGGCCGCCGGGGAACTGCGGCACGATGCCCGCCGCGGTCTCGTCCAGCTTCGGGTGCGCGAGCAGCGCCATCGGGAGCACGATCACGTTGAGGGCGATCAGCGCGAACAGGAACCGCTCCCAGCGCCGGAACGATCCGCCGGCCACGACGGCGAACAGCAGGACCGCCGCGAGCGGCACCGAGATGTACTGCGGGATGCCGAAGTGGTCCAGCGCCTGGGACACCCCGATGAACTCGGTGACCAGGGTGAGCGCATTGACCAGGAACAGGTCGCCGACGCTGAACATCCCCCAGAACCGGCCGAAGCGCTGGAAGATCAGCCGGGCGTGACCGACCCCGGTGACCGCACCGAGGCGGACCACCATCTCCTGGTTGACGTAGAGCACCGGGATCAGCAGGGCCAGTGTCCACAGCAGCTTCATGCCGTAGGTCTGGCCCGCCTGGGCGTACGTCGCCACGCCACCGGCGTCGTTGTCACCGACCATCACGATCAGGCCCGGGCCCATGATGACCAGCAGGGCCCTGATGCGCTGCCCCAGCGAACCGCGTCGGCCGGGGTCGTGCCGGCTGATCGTGCCGAGTGCGCCGACGATGTCACCGACGTGAGCGGTGTCCACCGTCGCCGCTGCGGCGGGCTCCGGCGTGGTCGTCGACTCACCGGGGCCGGGCACCCGGCTCGAGGCCGGTCGGGTGGCGTGGAAGGTCAACGCGCTTCTCCTCTGAGGGGTCTGGGCGGCCGTGTCGGCGCAGCGCTTCTGCGGCCGGGTACGGCCTCGGGCGGGGGTGCCGGGTCAGGCGAGCGCGTGCCGTTCGGCGTCGTCGTGCTCGTCGTCCAGGTGCCAGTGCAGGTCTCTGACGCCCGGCTCCAGCGAGAGGCGGGCGACCACCTGCTCCGACGCGCAGGCGGCGTCTCCGGTGATGGTGACGGTGGCGCGCAGGCTGGTGGTCTCCTCGCTCCCCCGGCCCGCGGCCGCGGCGGCCCCCGTACGGCGGGCGCGCAGCCCGGTGGGCGAGAGCCCGGAGGCGGCGAGGGCCTGGAGGAGGAGGGCCCGGATGTGGATCTCGGTGCCCCGCTCGCACTCCAGGTGGACGGTGGCGCGGGTGGTCGGGTCCGGGTCGCCGGCGCCGGCCGGGGCGTGGCCGCCGCCCGGGGAGATGCCGGCCGCCGGGGCGTGGTCGAGCAGGCGGGCGGCCGGCCGCAGGATCAGGTGGACGGCGAGCACGGTCAGGCTGCCGAGCACGGCCAGTTCGAACTTGCCGGAGCCGGCCAGCACCCCGACGGCGGCCGAACACCACAGCGTGGCGGCGGTGTTGAGGCCGCGCACGTCGGCGCCGTCGCGCAGGATCACGCCGCCGCCGAGGAAGCCCACGCCGGAGACGACGTAGGAGGCGACCCGGGTGGGGCTGCCGGTGTCGCCGACGGCCTCGCTGTACAGGACGAACAGGGTGGCGCCGGCGGCGACCAGGGCATTGGTGCGCAGGCCGGCCATCCGGGCCCGCCACTGGCGTTCCATGCCGATCAGTGCCCCGCAGGCCACGCCGGTGGCGAGGCGGATCACGAAGTCGACGGTGGTCAGGGCGTGCACGAGGCACCTCCTCGGGCGAGAGGCCGGCGGGCGGACGGGTTCGGGGCACACCACAGCGGCCCGCGGCGGCATGAGGCCGTGCGGAACCGAAGATGCGTCACATAGACGTGCAGGAAGGGCTGTTACCGCATGCCGGAGGCGTACGAGAGCATGCGGGAGCAGGGGCGACTATGGCCCGGACTGTCGCAGTCCATGTTCTCGCCTCCTCCCGGCCGGGGACGCACCGAGTGTGCGCCGCATCGACACGGCAAGGAGCGTCCCGGCGCGCGAAAGCGACCGGTACACCCCAACTCGTCAGAGCTTTGGCACTTCACGGCGTGATCCCCCTGGTGCGGGGGAAGCCACTTGGGATCAACCCTTAGGTCGGGAAGATCTGTCCTGAACCTGGGCGTCTCTCGACGTCGTCGGGTCAGTGGCCTGTGTCCGTGAAGACGCCTCACCGAACGAGGTGCCTGTTCAAACCTCGCCAAGCGTAGACCCTGTGGATCCGTGTGCCGACCACCTTTACTCAACCTTGACACCCGGGACCCGTACGAACGACGGCGGCGGCGGACAGCCTGCGCCATGACGGAAAGCCCTGATGACGCCCGGTTCGGATGGATCTGACGACGGATCGGACCAGGTCGACGTCCCCGTCGCCGACTGCCCTGATCCGGGCGGCAGGTTCGCCGGCCTGCACCGGGCCGGGCCGGGCCGACCCAAACCCGGCCGGGCGCGGCGGACTCGCGGTGGGCTACGGGAGACCTGTCGCCGTGCGGACGAGGTCGGCGACGGCTCTGGACCGGCTGTGCGGCGGCCAGGCGATCACCGTGGTGACCTTCGGCGCGTCCAGCACGGGCACGGCGGCGAGGTCACCGTGCAGTTGGGCCCGGCACGACTCCGGTGAGACCGCGCAGGCCCGGCCGAGCGCGATGAGCTGCAACAACTGCGCGTGGTCGCGGACTTGGGGACCGGGACCGGGCGGATAGCTGCCGTCGGGGCCGGGCCAGCGCGGCAGGGGCAGGCCCGGCAGCCCGGTGAGGTCGGCCAGGTGCAGATGGGCCCGGAGGGTGAGCGGATGCCCGGCCGGCAGCACCGCCACCTGGCCCTCCGTACCGAGCTCCTCGGTGTGCAGCCCGGCCGTCGAGTCGAACGGCCGGTGCAGCAGCGCCACATCGGCCCGGCCCTCGCGCAGGAACCGGCCCTGCTCGGCCGGGCCGCACAGGATGACCTCCACGGGGACCGCGCCCGGTTCGGCGGCGTACGCGTCGAGCAGTCTCGCCAGCAGTGCGCTGGACGCGTTGGCCTTCGTGACCAGGACCAGGCCGGGACCGCCGGTCGCGGGGAGCGCGGCGCGGCGGGTCCGGCGCTCGGCGGCGTCGACCGCCTCCAGCGCCGCCCGGCCCTCGACCAGCAGCACCGAGCCGGCCTCGGTCAGCCTGACGGTGCGGCTGGTCCGGTCCAGCAGCGCGGCCCCGAGCCGGCGTTCGAGCTGCTGGATCGCCCGTGACAGGGGCGGCTGTGCGATCCCCAGGCGCTGCGCGGCGCGCCCGAAGTGCAGCTCCTCAGCGACAGCGACGAAATACCGCAGTTCCCGGGTCTCCATGCGGCCACGCTACCCCTGATCGATACCCGCACGGTATCGGTGCCCACCCGATCGGTCTTGGACCTCCCCCCGTGGCCGGGAGCAGCATGGTTCCCATGAGCGAACGAACGATTGCGCTGGTCACCGGCGCGAACAAGGGAATCGGCTACGAGATCGCCGCGAGCCTGGGCGCCCTCGGCTGGAGCGTCGGCGTCGGCGCCCGCGACGACCAGCGCCGCCGGGCCGCGGTGGAGAAACTGCGCGCGGCCGGCGTCGACGCGTTCGGCGTCCCGCTGGACGTGACCGACGACGCCGGTGTGACCGCCGCCGCACAGCTGATCGAGGACCGGGCCGGGCGCCTCGACGTGCTCGTCAACAACGCCGCCATCACCGGCGGCATGCCGCAGGAGCCCACCCGGGTCGACCCCGCCATCATCCGAACGGTCGTGGAGACCAACGTGATCGGCGTCATCCGCGTCACCAACGCGATGCTGCCGCTGCTGCGCCGCTCCGCCTCGCCGCGAATCGTCAACATGTCCAGCAGTGTCGGCTCCCTCACCCGGCAGTCGGCGACCGTCGGCGAGCAGTCGATCGGTCCGGTGGCCGTGGCCTACGCGCCGTCGAAGACCTTCCTGAACGCCGTCACCCTCCAGTACGTCCGGGAACTGAGCGGCACGAACATCCTGATCAACGCCGCCTGCCCGGGCTACGTCGCGACCGACCTCAACGGCTTCCGCGGCGTTCGCACCCCCGAACAGGGCGCGGCGATCGCCGTCAAACTCGCCACCCTGCCCGACGACGGCCCGACCGGCCGGTTCTTCGAGGACGCCGGCCCGGTGCCCTGGTGACGGCCGCTCCCCGACGGCCGGGGGCCCGCACCGTCAGGGCGGTTTCCAGGGGCCCCCGGCCGTCGGGGCGGCTGCCCCCGTGCCCGCCGGTGCCGGCGGGGTTCATTCGGACCGCCCATGAGGTCCGGGCCGTTCGTCATGCTTCTCGCCTGCGGCCGGCGGTGACGGTCACGCGTGGGAGTGGTCGTGCTCCAGCTGGAGCGCGTACTCGTCCCAGGCGGGGAACGGGTCCTCGAACGCCGTCCAGACGTGCGGCCCGGCCGCGTGCTCGGCGCCGTCCAGCAGGCAGCGGGTGAGCGCGGCGCGCAGCTCGTCCGTGCGCAGGCCGGTGCCGATGAAGACCAGCTCCTGGCCGCTGTGCGGCTGCTCGTCGCCGAGGCCGGTCAGCGCTGTGGCGTCGGTCAGAGCGGCTGGATACGTCACCAGGGGCGTGGCCGGACGCAGGCCGGAGGGTTCGAAGCGGGCGACCGAACCGGCCTGGGACCACAGGCCGGTGACGGCCGGCCGGGAGGCCAGCCAGAAGAAGCCCTTCGAGCGCAGCACGGTGCCGAACTCCCCCGCGTCGAGCCGCTCGCTCACCAACTCCCAGAGCCGGCCGGGATGGAACGGCCGTTCGGCGCGGAAGACCAGGCTGGTGATGCCGTACTCCTCGGTCTCCGGCACGTGGTCGCCGTTGAGCTCGGCGACCCAGCCCGGAGCCTCCTGTGCCTTGGCCGGATCGAAGAGGCCGGTGCCCAGGAGTTCGGCGGGCGGGACCTTGCCGCCGGTCGCACGGACGATCCGGGCCGCCGGGTTGAGCCGGCCGAGTGTGGCGGCGAGCCGGTCGGCCTCCGCGGCCGTGACCAGGTCGGTCTTGTTCAGGACCAGGACGTCGGCGAACTCGACCTGGTCCATCAGCAGGTCGCTGACGGTGCGTTCGTCGTCCTCGTACTGGTCGAGGCCGCGCGCGGTCAGCTCGTCGCCGCCGCGCAGTTCGGGCAGGAAGTTCGCGGCGTCGACCACGGTGACCATGGTGTCCAGGCGGGCCACGTCGGCCAGGGTGGCGCCGTCGTCGCGGGCGAAGGCGAAGGTGGCCGCGACGGGCATCGGCTCGGAGATGCCGCTGGACTCGATCAGTAGGTAGTCGAAGCGCCCGGCCCGGGCGAGCCGGTCGACCTCCTCCAGCAGGTCGTCGCGCAGGGTGCAGCAGATGCAGCCGTTGGTCATCTCGACCAGGCGCTCCTCGGTCCGGGAGAGCGCGCCACCGCCCTCGCGGACCAGGGCGGCGTCGATGTTGACCTCGCTCATGTCGTTGACGATGACCGCGACCCGCAGGCCTTCCCGGTTGTTCAGCAGGTGGTTGAGCAGCGTGGTCTTGCCCGCGCCGAGGAACCCGGACAGCACGGTGACCGGGAGGCGGCCGCTCACCGGCCCGCCTTCGCGCTGGTCTGGCCACCGGAGACGTACGGCAGCAGTGCCATCTCGCGGGCGTTCTTGATGGCCCGCGCCATCGCCTTCTGCTGCTGGACGGTGAGTCGGGTGACCCGACGGCTGCGGATCTTGCCGCGGTCGGAGACGAACTTCCGCAGGAGGTTGGTGTCCTTGTAGTCGATGTACGTGATCCGCGCTTCGTGCAGAGGATTGGGGCGGGCTTTGCGGTCCCGACGGGCGGGGGCGATCTTGGTCACGGCTTCCCTGCTTCCGGTGCGAGTCGCGTGCGTCAGGCGGTGAGGGGGCCGAGCGCCGCGAAGGTCGAGCCGACACTAGCAGTAGATGAAAACGAAAACCATTACACTCTCTTCGGAGTGAACGAACCGGCTGTTCGGCTGCGCCCCGTCACCGACCGGTTGCATCATGTGCGCATGGTGAACTTCGCTGATGACGTTCCTCAATACCTCGCCATCAGGATGGCCGCCCCGGGCGGCCCGGTGCCGGAGATCGCGGATGTCGAGGCCTGGACGGCCCGCGAGAGGTATCCGCGGATCCTGTCGGCCGGCAGCCCGGTCTTCGGTGTCGCCCGGGAGCGGCCGACCGGCGGCTGGGAACTGTGCTTCTCGATCGTCGAGGTCCATCCGCAGTCGGCCCGCGAGGACCTCGGCATGATCTGCCGCGAACAGGCCGCCGCCGCGGGGAAGTCCGGCGACACCCAGGCGCAGCAGCGGTACCTGGCAGTGGCCGAGCAGTTGGAGTGGGAGAAGATCGACGAGGTCGAACTGGACGTCCGCTACCGCGTGGTGCGGGCCGAACGCTACATCCGCAGCGGTCCGGACGGCCCGGAGCCACCACGCTCCAGCGACCCCGACGACCATCTGAAGCGCGACATCGCCGACGGCCACGACCCGGCCGACGGATTCGTCATGGACCCCGCCCTGCCGACCGGGGTGTCCGAGGGCATCCTCAAGACCGACCTCCTCCAACTACGGCCCGCCGAAGGCGCGTTCGCACCCGAGGTCCGCGAGGACGCCCGGCGGTCGGCCCTCTCCCACCCGGGCCTGGTGCTGTTGCCACCCGCCTTCACCGTCGCGGAACGGGTGCACGGCCAGTGGCGTCCGAGCGGCATGATGGACGCCCCCACCCCCTTCCGGGCCCGGGACATCCTGTCGATGCGCCTGCGGGTGGCCGAGCCGGTCGAGCGCCGGCTGACCCCCCGGCAGCGGGCCCGCTACGCGGAGGCGGCGGACCGGCTCGAAGCCGAACAGAGCTGCGAACTCACCGTCGAGGAAAGCCTCCTGCGGATCATCCGGGTGGAGCGGGCGGTCCGGTTCGGCCCGGACGGGCCAGAGGGGCCCCGCCCCTTCGACCCCGATCCCGAGGACCCGGTCATGGTGCTCGACCAGAAGCTGCGAGCGCAGGGAATCGTCCCCGACGAGGACGCCCCGATCGTCCTGGACGAGTCCGCGCAGGAGTTCCAGCGCCTCTTCGAGGCCGAGATGGACCGACGCGGCAAGCCCCTCCCGCGCCTCGAGGACGACGAGGCGTAACGCCCGGGCGGACCACCGGCAGTCGACCGGGCGGGTCGGCGGACCAGCTCGCCCCGCTCCTGGCGCGAGCCGTGCAGGGGTGTCTGGCCGAGCCCTGAGGGGATCGCCGAGCCGCCGCCGGTGCCGGTGCCGGTCGGGGAGGCCCCCGGCCCATCGGACGGGTGTGGCGGAACGGCACGGACGGCACGGGCTGCACGGACGGCACGGGCTGCACGGACAGCCTGGGCGGCCTGGGCGACCGCTCACACCCGGCCGTAACGGACCGCCTGGTCGGCGAACTCCCGGGCCATCTCCTCGGAGACGGTCGGCCGGGTGCGGCGGATGGCGTCCAGATAGTCCTGGGTCCCGGGTTGGGTCCGCTCCCCCGTGTCGAGGGTGTGCTCGAAGGTGTCCTGGGCGACCGTCATGGCGACCTGCCGGATGTCGGCGGGAGTGAAGCCCTCGCTGGCTTCGGCGAGGGCCGCCGGGTCGGCGGCGGTGCCCGTCTTCGCCGTGTAGCCGACCCACAGCGCCTCGCGGGCCGCGAAGTCGGGCGGCCCGACCGGCAGGACGTAGTCGAACCGGCCGTGGCGCAGGAACGCCGGGTCCAGGGCGGCCACCGAGTTGGTGGCGCAGACGAGGAGCCGGCCGTCGTGGTCACGGAACCGCACGATCGACTTGAGGAGTTCGTTGACCACGCCGACCGACGCGGGGGCGGCGAGGCTGCGCGTACCGGCGACCTCCTCGACCTCGTCGATGAAGAGCAGCACGTGGTCGAGCTGCGCCACTTCCTCGAAGCGGCGGCCGAGTCCGCTGGCCAGCCCGTCCTCGGACCCGAGCCGGGAGGGGAAGAGCTCGATGAACGGCCAGCCGAGCCGACCGGCCACGGCCTTGGCGAACGTGCTCTTGCCGGTGCCCGGCGGCCCGAACAGCACGACCGCGCGGGCCGGTTCCACTCCGTGGGCGTCCGCCAGCTCGGGGTTGGCCAGGGGCAGCACAAGCCGCCGTTCGATGAGCCGCTTCTCGTCGGCCATGCCCGTGAGCCGCTCCCAGAGGCGGGCGTCGGGCATCACCGCGCCCAGCATCGCCAGGACCGCAGGACCCTGGGTGCTGACGACCTCCGACTTCTCGAAGTACGTCAGCCCGCGCTGGGGGTGGAATCCGGAGTTGACCAGCGCGGTGGCACCGGTCTCCTCCTCGGGCAGCACCGCTGCGACGATCCTGGCACCGGCGTCCCGCAGTCGGCGCTCCAGTGCGGACAGCAGCGCGGTGCCGATGCCCAGGTTCCGCCAGCCGGGGTGCAGGGCGATGCGCAGCACCCAGGCCCGGTCCCCGTCCACCCGGCCCACCGCCGCGCCCACGAGATGCCCGTCGGCCACCACCACGACGCTCGGATCACGCGCCTGCAGGGCGGCGACGACATCGGACAGGCGGAAGACGGCGGCATGGTCCGTGGTGGCGCTCTCCGCGTCGAGCCGGACCACCGCCTCGAGGTCGTCCGGCGTGAAGTCCCGGACATGCCATACAGCCATCTATCGCTCTCGACCCTCGCACGCCCCCGGACTTCCATCATGGGCCGACTCCGGTGCGGCCGCAGCACGGGGGCTGCCGGCCGGACGCGGACGGCACGGGCCAGGAGCCGGACAGGGCGCCCGTGCCGCACGGAACCGGCCCGACCGGGCGGCGCATGAAATCGCACAATCACCTTGCAGCGAAGGTGAATTCGTCCGGCGCGCGTACCACCCGAGGCGCGGCATCGTGCGTACACTTCCCGACGGGTGGAGCGGAATTCCCCATTCCCGTCCCGCCCGGTGCGATGTTCCGCCGGACGTTTCTGCAGCCCGGCGGACCGCGTTCGACACCCACCCCCCGGACGAGCCTTCCGGGCCCGTTCGCGACATTCCGCGTCACCGGCATTCCCCTGCCATTCCCCCGCCACTGCCCTGCACCGCCGCTCCACCGAGGAGGACCCTTTGCGCTTCCGCACCGGACCCACCAGACCCACCGGACCCACCAGACCCACCGGGCTCATCGCGCGAGCACTCGGCGCGACCCTCTCCCTGCTGATCGCCGCCCTGGGACTCGCCGGTCCGGCGGCCGCCGCGGGCTCGACCCCCGGCTCGTACAGCTACTACGGCTTCCCCGCCGCGACTTCGTCCCTGAGCTCGGTCACCTTCGGCACCACGGTGCAGTCCGACCCCGGACGGGGCAACGTCTTCTGGTCGCACCAGTTCGGGTTCACCAACGGCGTCTCCGGCTACATCGGCATGCAACGGCACCGCACCGATCCCGGCATGTTCCTGTTCTCGCTGTGGGGCTCGACCGGCGCGCAGCCCGGCGACAGCGGCACCTACTGCCAGACCTTCACCGAGAGCGGAGGCGGCGGCTACACCTGCCGCCTCAACGCGGGCTTCACCGCGGGCCACCACTACCGCTACGACATCACGCCCGCATCCCCCGGCTGGTACCAGGCGAAGATCACCGACACCACCGCCGGGACCTCGTTCGTGCTCGGCACCCTCCAGGTCGGCTCCGGGCTGATCCAGGCGAAGGGCATGGTCGACTGGGTCGAGTACTTCGACTGGAACAACAACGCGGCGACCTGCGCCGACGAGCCCTACTCCGCGGCCCTGTTCACCGCACCCACCGGAGTCGACGCGGCCAACGGTTCGACCGTCCACGCCACCGTCACCAGCACCTCGGTCAGCAGCACCTGCGCCAAGCAGGCCGGCGTCACCCCGGTGACCGGAGGCAGCACCCACCGCGACGCCATCGGCAACAGCCCGTCCGGCTCCATCACCGGCATCGGCGGCCAGTGCGTGGACATCACCGGCGGATCCAGCGCCGACGGCACCCGGCTGGAACTGTGGCCCTGCGGCCAGTGGTCGAACAACCAGAACTGGGTGCTGGCCGACGACGGCACCGTCCACGCCCTGTTCAAGTGCATGACCGCCCTCGGCTCCGGCACCGCCAACGGCACCCCGGTCGTGCTCTCCACCTGCAACGGCTCACCCGGACAGCAGTGGGCCCTGACCAACGGCACCCTGGTCAACCCGAGTTCCCACCGCTGCCTCGACGCCACCGGCGGGAGCAGCACGGCCGGCACCGAGCTGGAGCTCTGGACCTGCAACGGCAACACCAACCAGCAGTGGCACAAGCCCGCCTGACGCGGTCCACGACCGTACGGCCCAGGGCGCGGACCCACCAACCGGGTGGGTCCGCGCCCCGGCTCGTGGGGACGCGGCACACACTGTCCCCCCGACCGGTGCCAAGGGCCTACCTCGCCGAGGCGTACACCGGCTGGCCGCCGGAGCACGGCCGGCGGTGAGCCGCCCGGCACCGTCGGTGGACCGAGGGCATCCACTGCCTGGATTTCGGACATCGCGGGCTTGGACGCGCTGACCGGTTCCCATCAGGGCTTCTGTGCCGCAGGGTGATGCCGCATCCACCGACCAGTGGGCCGCGTGCGGCAGTTGTCCGCTCGATGGCCCGGGTATGGCGCGCCCTCACGCCTTCTGCGTCGGATTCCCCACTCCAGAAGGGCAGTCGATGATGACCGCACCCCACCTCTCCGCGCAGAGCGTCGTGATGCACCAGCGCAAGCCGGCGGCGACCGCCCGCGACGCGCAGGACCCCCCGGCGGCCTGAGGTCAGGGCCGCGCCGCGGCGGCGTGGTCGCCGACCTCGGCGCCAGTCCGGGCGACGGCTTCGCGTAGCCAGCTGTGGGCCGCGTCCTGGGTGTGCAGGGGGTGCCACCACATGGCCTCGCGCACCGGCACCGCCTGGAAGGGGCAGGGCAGGACGCGGACGGCGGCCGTGCCGGCCATGCGGGTGGCCAGCCGCTCCTGGATCATCGCGACGCGGCCGGTGCCCTCGACCATGTAGGGCAGGAGCTGGAACGTCTGCACGGACACCTCCACCCGCGGGCTGATCCCCAGCATGCTCAACTGCCGTGCCGCGGGCGCGTCGTAGGGGCGCTGGTAGACCGCCCACGGGAGGGTGGCGAGGTCGTCGAGGGTGAGCTGCTCGCCGACCTGCGGGTTGTTCTCGGCGACGATGCACACCCAGCGGTCCTCGAACAGCTCGACGGCGGGGAACCCATCGATGATGCCGTGCGGCAGCAGCAGGCCGTCGACAGTGCTCAGTGTTGCCGCGGTGCTCTCCACGACGGCCGGGCTGCTCTGCTGGAAGGTGACCCGCACGCCAGGGGCGTCCTGGTGCAGCATCCGGGTCAGGGCGGTGCCGAAGACGGCTGCTCCGTAGTCGGATGCCAGCAGGGTGAACTCGCGGGTCTCGGTGGCGGGGTCGAACACGGCCTGGCTGCTGAAGACGCGTTCCAGCAGGTCGCAGGCGGTGGAGCTGCTGTCGCGCAGCACGGTGCCCAGCGGGGTGAGCTCGTAGCCGTTGCCGACGCGGGTGAGCAGGTCGTCGCCGAAGTGGCGGCGCAGCCG
Organism: Kitasatospora sp. NPDC096128; assembly: GCF_040303105.1. Taxonomy (NCBI): domain Bacteria; kingdom Bacillati; phylum Actinomycetota; class Actinomycetes; order Kitasatosporales; family Streptomycetaceae; genus Kitasatospora; species Kitasatospora sp. NPDC096128. The sequence goes on from NZ_JBEOSP010000039.1 coordinate 54,946, forward strand.
GGCCAGGGCGGCGCTCATCGCGGGCTGGCTCAGCCCCACTCGCTGGCCGGCCCTGGTGACGTTGCGCTCCTCCAGCAGGGCGCGCAGGGCCGGCACGAGGTTGAGGTCGAGTCGCGACAGGTTCACCGGGTCGTCTCCATCCACTCAATGGTATCCACCCGCTGGATCACCAGCATAAGCAACATTGATTTCCCTGATTGCTCGGGCAGGGCAACAGTAGACGCAACACACCGGAAGGAAACCCCGTGGCAACATCCCAGCAACCCTCCGTGCTCGACGTCCCCTTCGCCGTCGGCACGTTCGAGGCCCCCGGCGGCGGCGCGTTCCCCGGCCTGGTCGTGCGTGACCGGGTGCTGGACCTGCGCGCGGCACTGGCCGGTGCTCCGGGCGATGTGCGCGCACTGCTGGAGGACTGGGCCGCGAGCCTGGCCGAGCTGGCGGCACTGGCCGCCGACCCCGCGCAGGACTGGCAGGCCCTGGACGCACTGCGCGTGCACGCCCCCGTCGCCCCGCGTCAGGTCTTCCAATCCGGGGCCAACTATCGCCGGCACGTCATCGACCTCGAAGTGGCCCACCGGGCAGCGGACGACCCCCGCACCGAGGAGCAGGCCCGCGCCGAGATCGCGGCCCTGATGGACCGCCGCGCCGCCGAGGACCTGCCGTACGTGTTCATCGGGCTGCCCAGCGCGATAACCGGCCCCTACGACGAGGTAGTACTGCCCGCCTGGAGCAGCAAGCCGGACTGGGAGCTGGAGCTTGCCGTGATCATCGGTCGCACCGCGCACCGCGTCGGCACCGACCAGGCCCTGGACCACGTCGCCGGCTACACCATCGCCAACGACCTGACCGACCGGGCGACGGTCTTCCGCCGCGACATGCCGGCCATCGGCACCGACTGGCTGCGCTGCAAGAACGCCCCCGGCTTCACGCCGCTGGGCCCCTACCTGGTGCCGTCCGCGTTCGTCGCCGACCCCTCGGACCTGCAGGTCACCCTGAAGCTCAACGGCGAGGCCATGCAGGACGAGTCGACCAAGGACATGCTCTTCGGCGTGGCCCGGCTCATCTCCTACATCTCGCAGAGCGCGGTGCTGCTGCCGGGCGACGTGGTGCTCACCGGAAGCCCGGCCGGCAACGGCATCCACTGGGGCCGGCTGCTGCGCGAGGGCGACGTCATGGACGGCTCGATCACCGGCCTGGGCGCCCAGCGCACCCGCTGCACCGCCGAGCCCGCGCAGGCGACGCCGTGACCCTGGACCGCACCGCCCCGGAGGCGGAGATCGAGCGTGCCGCCAAGGCGCACTCCAACTGGGACCGCTGGGGCAAGGACGACGTCCTGGGCACGCTGAATTTCCTGGACGAGGCCAAGCGCCGCGAGGGCGCCGCGCTGGTCCGGCACGGTGTCAGCTTCTCGCTGTCGCAGAGCTTCGACATGAACGGCCCGCAGAAGGGCTGGCGGCGACGCACCAACCCGGTCCACACCATGCTGGACACCGGAACCGACGCGGCGCTGGGCAACCAGGGCTTCCCGCACGGCATCGGCGGCGCGGACGACGTGATCGCCATGCCGCTGCAGTGCTCCACCCAGTGGGACGGCCTGGGCCACATCTTCGACCACGGCAAGGCATGGAACGGCCGCCCTGCCGAGACGGTCGTCACCAGCGACGGTGACCTGGTCACCGGCATCGAGCACATGGCCCCCCATGTCGCCGGGCGCGGAGTGCTGCTGGACGTGGGCCGGGTGGTCGGCGACGCGCGCGGCGAACTGCCCGACGGATTCGCCGTCACCCAGGAACACCTGACCGCTACCGCCGAAGCCCACGGCGTGCGGGTGGGACGCGGCGACATCGTGGTGGTGCGCACCGGGCAACTGAGCCGGGCCCGGCGCAACGGCTGGGGCGAGTACGCGGGAGGACCGGCCCCGGGCCTGTCGTTCACCACCGCGGGCTGGCTGCACCGCACCGAGATCGCGGCCATCGCCACCGACACGTGGGGCTTCGAGGTGCGGCCCAACGAGTTCGATGTGGCGTTCCAGCCGCTGCACCAGGTCGCCATCCCCAACATGGGGCTGCTGATCGGCGAGATGTGGGACCCGGACGCGCTGGCCGAGCACTGCGCGGCCGACGGCGTGTACGAGTTCTGGCTCACCGCCGCTCCGCTGCCGATCACCGGCGCGGTCGGCTCCCCGGTCAACCCCATAGCCGTCAAGTAGCCCTCCTCCTCCCCGAACTGGCCGGGTGGGCGCTGCCATGGACAGCTCCGTCGCCCACCCGGCCCTCCCTTCCCGCACACCTCGGCCCCGCCTCGCCCCCCGTCAGACCCCCTGCCGCCCGAAGCCGTGCGGCCCCACCCCAGGGAGTTACCCCCATGACCAGCCCCCGCAGAGCAGACCCCCGCACGATCCTGGTAGTCGGCGGCGGCACCGCCGGCTGCGCCCTGGCCGCCCTGCTGCGCAAAGCGGGCCTGGCCGTCGACATGGTCGAGGCCATGGCCGACTGGAACGTGTACGGCTCCGGCATCACCCTGCAGGGCAACGCCCTGCGGGTGCTGCGCGAGATCGGCGTGTGGGAGCAGGTGCGCGCACGCGGCTACAGCACCGACGGCGTCTCGATCACCACCCCCGACGGCACCGTCCTGTTCACGCAGCAGGACGCGCACACCGGCGGTGAGGACCTGCCCGCCACCTTGGGCATGCAGCGCCCCGCCCTGCAGGAGATCCTCACCGAGGCGGTGCGCGCCGCCGGCACCGGCGTGCGCCTTGGCCTGACGGTCGAGGAACTGACGCAGGATCAGGACGGTGTCCAGGTCGTGTTCAGCGACGGCAGCACCGGCCGCTACGACCTGGTCGCCGCGGCCGACGGCATCAGCTCCAGTACCCGCACCATGATCGGCATCACCGAGAAGCCGGTACCCACCGGTATGGGCATCTGGCGCACCCCGGCCCCGCGCCCGGCCGAGGTCACCCGTACGCACCTGGCCTACGGCGGACCGGCGTTCATCGCCGGATTCTGCCCCACCAGCGAGACCACCCTGTACGCCTACCTGGTCGAACCCAACCGCGACCGCGCCGGCATCGACCCGGCCACCTACGCCGAGGAGATGCGCAAGCTCGCCGCAGGCTACGGCGGTCACTGGGACGCGATCCGCGACTCCATCACCGACTCCTCGCAGATCAACTACACCTGGTTCGACCGGCACCTGGTCGAGGGCGACTGGCACCGCGGCCGGGTCGTCCTGGTCGGCGACGCCGCCCACGGCTGTCCGCCCACCATCGCCCAGGGCGCGGCCATGTCCCTGGAGGACGCCTCGGTCCTGGCCGAACTGCTGGCCGGAGCCGACACCTGGGACGACGCGCTGCTCACCGCCTACCGCGACCGGCGCATGCCGCGTGTGCGGATGGTCGTCGACGCCTCCGTGCAGATCGGCCAGTGGCAGCTCGACGGGGTGCGCGACGCCGACGTGCCCGCACTGATGGCCCGCACCATGACCGTTCTCAAGGAGCTCCCGTGACCACCTCCGCTCCCACTGTCGACGTCCACGCGCACCTGCTGCTGCCGAAGGTGGAGGCGCTGGTCGCGGACGCCCCCGGGCTGGCCGCCGCGAAGGAGCTCGATGCCCGGCGCAACGGCGCCGCCTCGCTGGCTGTCAGCGGTCCGATGGTGCGCGACCGCATCCCCAGGCTCACCGACGTCAAGGCCCGTCTTGCCGCCATGGACCAGCAGGGCGTCGACGTCCAGCTCGTCTCGCCCTCTCCCTCGCACTACCACTACTGGGCCGACCAGGACCTGGCCCGCCGGCTCTACGAGACCGCCAACAGTGCGACCGCAGCCCACTGCGCCCAGGCCCCCGAACGGCTCCTGGGACTGGGACTCGTGCCCATGCAGCACCCGGAACTGGCGCTGCACGCCCTGGACCACGCCCTGGGCCTGGGCCTGCGCGGGGTGGAGATCTCCTCCCACGCGCCGGGACGCGAACTGTCCGACCCGGCCTACGAACCGTTCTGGGCCTGGGCGCAGGAGACCGAGGCGGTGCTGTTCCTGCACCCCTTCGGGTGCACCCTCGACGAGCGACTGGACCAGTGGTACCTGTCCAACACCGTCGGCCAGCCCACCGAGAACGCCGTCGCCCTGTCGCACCTGATCTTCTCCGGCGTCCTTGACCGCCACCCCGGCCTGCGGATCATCGCCGCCCACGGCGGCGGCTACCTGCCCACCCACATCGGCCGCTCCGACCACGCCTGGCGCACCCGCCCCGACGCCCGCTCCTGCGAACAGCCGCCCAGCAGCTACCTGCGCCGCCTGTGGTTCGACTCTCTGGTCCACGACCCCGCCGTCCTGCGAGAGCTGATCCGCACCGCCGGAGCCGACCGCGTCCTGCTCGGCTCCGACTTCCCCTTCGACATGGGCACCGAAGACCCCCTCGGCGCGCTGCGCTCCGCCGACCTGACCGCCACCGACTTCGACGCCGTGCGCGGCGCCAACGCCGCAGCCCTGCTGCGCCTGACCGAAGGAGTACCGCGATGACCGTTCCCACCGGACGCCTGCTCACCCACCTGCGGCACGTGGACCTGGCCGTGCCCGACTACGACAAGCAGCTCGACTTCTACGCCGGCGTCTGGGGCCTGACCAAGGTCGCCGAGGACTCCGGCATCTCCTTCCTCGCCGCCGAGGGCTCACCCGAGCAGTACGTGGTGCGGCTGCGCCAGGCCGAAGAGAAGCGCCTGGACCTGGTCTCCTACGGCGCAGCGACCCCCGCCGACGTCGACACCCTGGCCGAGCGGCTGCTCGCCGGCGGCGTGCAGCTGATCTCCCAGCCCGGCAAGGTCACCACCCCCGGCGGCGGCTACGGCTTCCGCTTCTTCGACGTCGACGGCCGCACCATCGAGGTCTCCGCCGACGTCGCGGCACGCGTCCACCGCCGGATCGAGGAGAAGGAGTCGATCCCGGTCCGCCTGTCGCACGTCGTCCTCAACTCCCCGGACATGGACCGCACCCGGCAGTGGTACGAGCAGCACCTGGGCTTCGCCCTGTCCGACACCCTGTCCTCCCCGCACATGGGCGAGGTCATGCACTTCATGCGGATCAGCAGCCAGCACCACTCCATGGCCATCGCCAAGGGACCGCACACCTCCCTGCACCACGTCTCGTTCGAACTGCGCGGCCTGGACGAGTACATGCGCGGCTCGGGCCGGGTGATGCGGCACGGCACCACCAAGGTCTGGGGCCCCGGACGCCACCTGGCCGGCGGCAACACCTTCAGCTACTTCCTGGACCCGCACGGCAACACCGTCGAGTACACCACCGAGCTGGAGCAGCTGGACGAGGACAGCTGGCACCCGCACGTCTACGACTTCTCCCAGCCCGAGGTCACCGACCAGTGGGGCACCGCCAACCCCATGAACGAACTGGTCGCCCGCGAGTCCTTCAACGACGTCGACCATGGCGTCTTCGTCGCCCCGCCGGTCTGAGCCCCCACCGCTCCAGCCCCCTGATCCCCGGGGGTGTGGCAGCCCGGTCGACCACCGGGCAGCGGGTCAACGCCCTGACTCCCCGCCGCACCCCCGGCACCCCGCTCTCCCGCCAGCCCCCCGCCCCTGGAGGACCCCCATGCGTTTCGCCAGCTACGTCCACCAGGGCCGCGAGGGCGTCGGCGTGGTCGAGGACGACGGCTTCCTGCACCCCGTCACCGGCCCCGGCACCCTGCTCGACCTGATCCGCAGCGGCCCCCGCGCCCTGCACGACGCAGGCGCAGCCGCCGCCGACGGGCCGGGGGCCGTGCACGTGAGCGAGGTGCGCCTGCTCGCACCGCTGCAACCGCCCACCATGCGCGACTTCGTCACCTTCGAGGAGCACGTCGAGGGCGTCCGCCGCTCCATCGACAACGCTGCGGGGGTGCCCGCCCAGTGGTACGCCGCACCGACGTTCTACTTCGGCAACCCCTACGCCGTCACCGGCCCCCACGACGACATCCCCATGCCCCCCGGCAGCCACGTCCTCGACTTCGAACTCGAGGTCGGCGCCGTCATCGGCCGCGAAGGCCACGACCTGACCCCCGAACAGGCCCGCCACCACATCGTGGGCTACACCGTCTTCAACGACTGGTCCGCCCGCGACCTGCAGTCCGCCGAGATGAAGGTCGGGCTCGGCCCCTGCAAGGGCAAGGACACCGCCACCACCCTGGGCCCCTACCTGGTGACCGCCGACGAACTGGAGCCCCACCGCGACGCCGACGGCTTCCTGCGCCTGGCCCTGACCGCCGAGGTCAACGGCGAAGTCGTCGGCCGCGACCTGCTGTCCAACATGAGCTGGACCTTCGAGGACATGGTCGCCTACGCCTCCCGCGGCACCACGGTTCGCCCCGGCGACGTCCTGGGATCGGGCACCTGCGGCAACGGCGGCTGCCTGGCAGAACTGTGGGGCGTCAACGGCCGGCAGACCCCACCGCCACTGCGCCCCGGCGACCGCGTCACCCTCACCGTGGAGGGCATCGGCACGGTCTCCAACACCGTGGTCCCCGGCCCGGCCCCGGTGCCGGTGCCGCCGGCCCGCCCGCGTCCGCGCACCCGCCCGTAGCACCGGGCCACCCCGGGTTCCCTCGCCGCGCGGCGCACCGTACAGAAAGGCAGTACCCAGCATGGACAAGGTCAGCCCCGACGCCGCCGCGGCCGTGGCCGACATCCCCGACGGAGCGTCACTGTCCGTCGGCGGCTTCGGACTCAGCGGAATCCCCGGCACCCTCATCACCGCCCTGCACACCCAGGGCGCCGGCGCGCTGACGGTCGTGTCGAACAACTGCGGCGTCGACGGACAGGGCCTGGGCGTGCTGCTGGCCGCGGGCAGGATCGTGCGGGTGACCGGCAGCTACGTCGGGGAGAACAAGGAGTTCGCCCGCCAGTACCTGTCCGGGGAACTGGAGGTGGAACTGGTACCCCAGGGGACGCTGGCCGAGCGGCTGCGCGCCGGCGGCTGCGGCATCCCCGCCTTCTACACCCCCGCGGGCGTGGGCACCCAGATCGCCGAGGGCGGACTGCCGCTGCGCTACGCCACCGACGGCACCGTGGCGGTCGCCTCCTCACCCAAGGAGACCCGCTTCTTCGGCGACCGCGACTACGTCCTGGAGCACGCCATCACCACCGACTACGCCCTGGTACGCGCCTGGCGCGGTGACCGGCACGGCAACCTGGTCTTCCGCAAGGCCGCCGCCAACTTCAACCCCCTGGCCGCGATGGCCGGACGCATCACCATCGCCGAGGTCGAAGAACTCGTCGAACCCGGCGACCTGGACCCCGACACGGTCCACCTGCCCGGCGTCTTCGTCCAGCGCGTGGTCGCCTTGACCGCCGAGCAGGCCGGCGACAAGCAGATCGAGAAGAGGACGGTGCGCCCGTGAGCTGGAACCGCGAGCAGATGGCCGCCCGCGCGGCCACCGAACTGGCCGACGGGTCCTACGTGAACCTCGGCATCGGCCTGCCGACCCTGATCCCCGGCCACCTTCCGCGATCGGTGCACGTCGTCCTGCACTCGGAGAACGGCATCCTGGGCACCGGCCCCTACCCCACCGAAGCCCAGGTGGACCCGGACCTGATCAACGCCGGCAAGGAGACCGTCACGGTCCTGCCCGGCGCCTCGTTCTTCGACTCCGCCCTGTCCTTCGGCATGATCCGCGGCGGCCACATCGACACCGCCGTCCTGGGCGCCATGCAGGTCTCGGCCACCGGGGACCTGGCCAACTGGGCCGTCCCGGGAAAGCTGGTCAAGGGCATGGGCGGAGCCATGGACCTGGTCCACGGCGCACGGCGCGTCATCGTCATCATGGAGCACACCGCCAGGGACGGCAGCCCCAAGATCGTCGAGACCTGCACCCTGCCGCTCACCGGCCGCCGCTGCGTCGACCGCATCATCACCGACCTGGGCGTTCTCGACGTGACCGACCAGGGCCTGGCCCTGGTCGAGACCGCACCCGGGGTGAGCGCCGCGGACATCACCGCGGCAACGGCCGCGGCACTGCGGGACCAGCGCACCAGATAGCTATGTTGACATAGGTATGTAGGCATACCTAAAATGTGGGGGTGCCTCCCACCAGCGCGTCCGCGACGGACATCAGCTCAGTAGCCTCCGGGCTCGCCGGCGTCCTGCCCGCGCTGAACCGTGCCCTGGACCGGCGTCTGGCCCTGGACTTCCCCCACGCGGAGCCCTCGAAGAACCAGCTGGCACTGCTGCGGCTGGTCGGCGAACACAGCGGCATCACCGTGCGCGACGCCGCCGAGGCCCTGCTCATCAAGCCGAACAACGTCAGCGCCCTGGTCACCCAACTGGTCGACGAAGGACTGCTGGAACGGCGCCAAGACGGCGCCGACAAGCGCATCGCCCACCTGCACCTGACCACCGAGGCCCTGCGCCGGGTCGCCGTCCTGGAACACCTCGTCCAGGGCTACGTCGCCGACGCGCTTCGCCACCTGTCCGACGGGGACATCGCAGCCATCGGCTCGGTGCTGTCCGCTCTCGCCACGCTGCCGAACCGCATCAGCGCAACCGACTGAGCAGGACCACCAGGCCGGCCCCCGCACCACGCGGGAGCGCCGCCGCCTCACCATCCCTCCCTTGAGAAACACGGCACCGTCATGTCCTCCACCACCGTGGACCGCTCCACCCTGCCCGAAAGCCCTCCGCACGGCCGCCGCGCCAACCCCTGGCTGACTCTGACAGCCGTGGCCTTCGGCCTGTTCATGGTCGGCCTGGACGGCAGCGTGGTCTCCATCGCCAATCCCGAGATCGGCCGGAGCCTTCACGCCACCACCGCCGACCTCCAATGGGTCACCAACGCCTACCTGCTGGCCCTGGCCGCCGCACTGATCCTCGGTGGCAAGCTCGGCGACCGGTTCGGCCGCCGCACCTTCTACATGATCGGCGTCGCCGGCTTCACGGCCTCCTCCGTCGCGATCGGCCTGAGCGGCTCCATCGAAGGCGTCATCGCCTTCCGCGCACTGCAGGGCTTCTTCGGCGCCCTGCTCATGCCCAACACCCTCGGCCTGCTGCGCGCCGTCTTCCCGCCCAGGAAGTTCGGCATGGCCGTCGGCATCTGGGCCATGGTCTCCTCGGTCTCCACCGCGCTCGGCCCCATCCTCGGCGGACTGCTCGTCGAACACGTCAACTGGCAGTCCGTGTTCTACATCAACGCCCCCATCGGCCTCATCGCCCTCGCCTTCAGCGCCCTCGTCCTGCCCCAGTCCAAGAACTCCACCGGCCACCACCGCTTCGACGTCCCCGGAGTCCTGCTGCTGGCGCTGGGCATGCTGATCCTGGTCTTCGGCGTCGTCAAGGGCGAGACCTGGGGCTGGTCCTCCGCCACCACCCTTGGCACCCTCGCCGCCGGCCTGGTCGTCCTGGCCCTGTTCTGCTGGTACGAGACCCGCATCGAACACCCCCTGCTGCCGATGCGCCTGTTCCGCAGCCCCGCCCTGAGCATCGGCACCGCCATCACCGCCATCAACTTCTTCGCCCTGCTCGGCGTCATCTTCTTCGTCATGCTCTACCTGCAGAACGTCCGCGGCATGACCCCGGTCCAGGCCGGCGTGCGCACCCTGCCGCTGAGCCTGGCCTCCGTCGTCGCCTCACCCCTGGGCGCCAAGCTCACCGAGCGCTACGGCGCCCGCCTGACCATGCCCGCCGGGATGCTGCTCCAGGCATGCGCAGCCTTCGGCATGCTCACCTGGGGCATCCACTCCTCCTACACGGCGATGTGGCCTCCGTTCATCGCCCTGGGGCTGGGCGTGGGCATGGTGATGGCCGCCTCCTCCGACGCCATCGTGGGCAGCGCCCCGGTCAAGGACGCCGGCGTGGCCGGCGGACTGCAGGCCACCGCCCTGCAGATCGGCGGCGCCCTGGGCACATCCGTCCTCATATCCCTGATCAGCAGCCGCGTCAGCAGCACCCTGGCCACCCAACTCACCACGGCCGGAGTCCCCGCAGCGACGGCCCAACACCTGGACGCGGCTAAGGACGCGGTCGCGATGGGGATCGCACCGGTCTCCAACAGCATGCCCACGCAGCTCAGGTCGGCCGTCGTCGAGGGCAGCGGACACGCCTTCATGAACGGCGTCCACACCGCGGCACTGACCACCGGCATCCTGTGCCTGCTCGGCGCGATCGTCGCCGTAGCAGGAATCCGCCGCACCACCGAAGCCGCCCACCACTGACAGCCGGTGGGCCAACCGCCCGGCGGCGGCACGGGACACCTGAGGAGGTCCCGTGCCGCCGACCGGCACGGCCGCAGCAGTCCCAGGCTTCCTGGTCCGTCTCCCCTGCACCTGCTGGCTGCCCGGCCGGGCCGCCGCGGCGATCATGACGGCCGGCGTCGCCATCCACACGGTGGGTTCGCTGTGGCACGCGGCCGGGTCGATGGAGCTGCGGGTCACATCAGAGCCACTGTTCCGCGGCCAGGGCCAGCAGCAAGCCGCCACACATGGCCATCAGCGCCATGGGATACCAGCTCGGATAGGAATCGGATCGCTTCTTCTTGACGGCCGCTGCCAACGCTACGGCAATCTGAACTGACGAAATCAGGATGATGACGAACCTCATGTGACTCCCTCGTGAGCCGTATGCAGGCCGGGTCAGCAAACGAATTCGGACACGAGGCCTGAAACCCCGCCGCCGGTCGCCAGCGCAATGGAGAGCGCATTGGCCGCCTCGGCGGATATCGCGATCCCCACCACTGTGATCCCGCCGAGGGCTGCGGCGGCCGCAAAAGCGGCCGCCCCGATGGTGTACACCGCGGCCATCGCACTCCAGTGACAGAACCCACGGACCCCAGGAGCGGCACCGGCGGTGGTCCCGGCCAGGACGAAGCTGCCGTCAACCTCCCTGGTGAGGGTGAGGACCGACGTCCCGTCACTGTGGACCACGGCACTCTCCCCCGTGGCAAGGCTGCCCTTGGCCGCCCTGATATCGGCCACCAGGCGATCGACCAGCCCCTGGTCAAGAACGGCCCCCGGCTGCGGCGAGGCCACGGCGGCGGCGCCCCTGTACGGCGCCGGTACGGCCGGGGCGGCGGAGGCCGTCGGCGCCACCGTCGTCAGGACGGCACCCGCCGTCACTGCCGCGACACCGGCCATGGAAAGTCGCTTCAAGAACGACAGGCGAAGCAGGGAAACGATCATTTTCTGTTCCTTTCATCGACTGGGATCCAGCCCCGGCCCGGGATCCATGAATGCCGGACCCCGAGTACCCGCGGAACTGTCAGTACCCGGACCCGGAAGGTCGCCTGATCATCCGTGGAAGAGTCACCGGAAGTGACATCCGTGAGGCGCCTTTGACCGGGGCCTCCGACGGAAGAAGATCGCGACTCGAGGAATCTATCCGCGGCCCGGGCAAATTGGTCCCGCCACTCCCCGGAACTTCCTGCAAGCCCACGCCGCGCCCCGCAGGTTCGTGCAGCCTGCGGGCCGTCGCCCGAAGACTGCTCCCGTCTCCACAGGATCGCGTCGATCACCTACAGGTGATCGCGCCCCCTCCCGCCCCGCTTCGACGTCCGGTGTGCAGCACGGGGTCGTACGCGGCCGGCGCCGAGACGCTCCCGGAATTCGCCCGCTTCCGGTCCTCCACGCCCCCTACGACCGGCACCGCGGGCACTGGTCGATCCGCGGCGTGCTCGGCCCCGACGGGCATCACGACGCCTGCCCCTGGGCGCCCGGGCCCGGCCTGGACGACAACGCGTACACCAACGCGCGCGACCTGCTGCGACGCCTCGGTCACCCGGCGCGCCACGAACTGCTCCGCCACACCGCCGGGTGCCACCTGCGGCGCACCGTTCACGGCTCCACGCTCAGCCCGGTGGCGCACTCCTGGGTGCTCACCCGCTTCGGCCAGTTGCGCAGCAGGGCGTCGAGGGCGTCCAGGACCCGCGACCAGGTCTGCTCGGTGGTGCGCGGGGTGTGCTGGAAGCTCCCGGCCCGCTCCAGGGCCACGTAGCCGTGGAAGGTGCTGCCGAGCAGGCGGACGGCGTCGGTCTCGTCGGGCTCCGCGAGGTCGTAGCCGCGCAGGATCGCGCGGGTCATCTGCGAGTGCCGGACGGCAGCGCTGCCCAGCGCGGTCTCGTAGTCGAGTTCGAGCTGTGCGGCGGCGTAGCGGCCGGGGTGTTCGCGGGCGTAGTCGCGGTAGGCGTTGGCGAAGGCCACCAGGGCGTCCTTGCCGGCCCGTCCGGCCAGGGCGGCGGCGACCCGGTCGGCGAGTTCCTCCAGGGCGAGCAGGGCGATCCTGGTCTTGAGGTCCTGGGAGTTCTTGACGTGCGAGTACAGGCTCGCGTCCTTGACGCCGAAGTGCCGGGCCAGTGCCGAGACGGTGACCTTGTCGAAGCCGACTTCGTCGGCCAGTTCCGCACCTGCCCGGGTGAGTCGTTCCGTGTTCAGTCCTACGCGTGCCATCTGCTTCCCTTCCGTCGCCTGGGCCCATTATACGTTTGCCTAATCCTCCTAGGTAATTTACGTTGCTCCCTATGAAGCCGATGACCGAGCAAGAGATCCGTTCCGCCTTCGTGAACTGCAGCAAGGGCGAGGCGAAGCGTCTGCACGTACCCCGCGACCTGACCGAACTGGCCTGGGACGACCTGGACTTCCTCGGCTGGCGCGATCCGCAGGCGCCCGATCGCGCCTACCTCGCGGCCGAGTTGGACGGCCGGACCGTGGCGGTCGCGCTGCGCTCCTCGAGCGCCGCCTCCTGGCAGGCCAGGCGCAGCATCTGCTCACTCTGCGTCACCACGCACAGCGGGGGCGTCTCACTGCTGGTCGCACCGCTGGCCGGGAAGGCCGGGAAGCAGGGCAACTCCGTCGGCGCGTACATGTGCACCGACCTCGCCTGCTCGCTCTACGTGCGCGGCAAGCGGGAGGTCGGGGTCCGGCTCCACGAGTCGCTCACCGTGGAGGAGAAGATCCGGCGCACGGTGGCCAACCTGGCCGCCTTCGTCGCCAAGGTCACCGCCTGACCGGGGCGGGGTCTCCCCGGGACCCCGCCCCCGGCCGGTGCGGGAGTACCGCACGCCGGGCGCCCGCCCGGCGGTCAGTGCTGCCACGTCCAGTCCGTGACCTCGGGCAGGTCGGTGCCGTGTTCACGGATCCAGTCGTGGTGGCGGCGGCGCCGGTCGACCATCTGCTGGCGGACGGCCGCCGTGCGCACCGCCAGGCCCGGGACGCGGTCGATGACGTCCATGACCAGGCGGAACCGGTCGACGTCGTTGCGCACCACCATGTCGAACGGGGTGGTGGTCGCGCCGGACTTCTTGTAGCCGCGCACGTGCAGCTGCGGGTGGACAGCCCAGCGGTAGGCCAGGCGGTGGATCAGCCACGGGTAGCCGTGGTAGGCGAGGATCACCGGGTGGTCACGTGTGAACAGGGCGTCGAACTCGGCGTCCGACATGCCGTGCGGGTGTTCCTCCGCGGGCATCAGCCGCGCCAGGTCCACCACCCACGTTGACCACCCGCACGCGCAGGTCCGGCAGGTGACGGCGGAACAGGTCCGCTGCGGCCAGCACCTCCTGGGTCGGCACGTCACCGGCGCAGGCCAGGACGACGTCCGGCTCGCGGGCGCCGTCATCGGTGCCGGCCCACTCCCATACGCCGGCGCCGCGGGCGCAGTGGGCCCGCGCCTCGTCCAGGGTGAGCCAGTCGAAGCAGGGCTGCTTGCCGGCGACCACGACGTTGACGTAGTCGCGGCTGCGCAGCACGTGGTCGGCGGTGACGAGCAGGGTGTTGGCGTCCGGCGGGAAGTACACGCGCACGGCTTCGGGGCTCTTGTTGAGGACGTGGTCGACGAAGCCCGGGTCCTGGTGGGAGAAGCCGTTGTGGTCCTGGCGCCAGACGTGCGAGGTCAGCAGGTAGTCGAGCGAGGCGATCGGCGCGCGCCAGGGCAGTGCACGGGTGGTGCGCAGCCACTTGATGTGCTGGTGGACCATCGAGTCGACGATGTGGACGAACGCCTCGTAGCAGGAGAACAGGCCGTGGCGGCCGGTCAGCAGATAGCCCTCCAGCCAGCCCTGGCAGGTGTGCTCGGAGAGGATCTCGCCTTCCCGGTGACGGTGTAGACCTCCTGCAGCCGGTTCGAGGCGGTCTCGTCCGGGCCGCCCCAAGGCCCCGGGCTCACGGCGGGTTCGTCAGACCCAGTTCCGGTCCCGCGCCGCCAGAGCCGCCTGGAAACGGTTCGACGCCCCGAGCCGGCGCATCAGCGCTGCGACGTGGCCGCGATAGGCACGCAGGGACATCCCCAACTCCCGGGCCCCGGCCTCGTCCTTGTCGACGCGGGCCATGACGCGGAGGACTCGCCGTTCGATGTCGCTCGGGAGCTCTCCCCCCACTCCGAAGGACTGCGCCCAACGGCGCTCGAAGAGGGCCAGGAGGTTGGCCAGCAGCGCCGGTTGGCGGATGACCAGCGCGCCGCGGGTGATGTCGTCGGGGTCGATCGCCACCAGGGCGGTACGACGATCGAAGATCACCATCCGCTCCAGCCGGCCTGCCACACTGCGGACCTCGGCGCCCGCCCGCTCCAGCTCCCCGGCGAAGCGGTCGACCTCCTGGCAGACCAGCGCACTCGTGTGCAGGATGGTCCGCATCCGCAGCCCGCGCCGCAGGTACTTCAGGTCCCGGGACCTGACCTCGTCGAGAGCGGCCGCGAGGATCGGCCCCGGATGCGTGGTCAGCCGCTCCTCACGCGTGTAGAAGGACAGCTCGTCGACGCATTCGATGACCTGGTCGAGGCCTTCGACGCGCTGGAGCTCCTCGGATCTCCCCCGGCCTCCGGCCCTCTGGTCCTCCAGCAGCCCGTCCACCAGGTGACGAGAGGAGGCCACCTGTCGGATCTCGCTCTGCAGCCCGTGGATCCGAAGCCGTGCCAGGCGTTCGACAGCGGCCCTCGGGTCGGTGCCGGTGACCACGCTCTGGCCGGTCGCGGTCACCATGCCGAGTTTCTGCAGCCGGATGACGGCCGCCTCCGCGACGTCGTAGCCGATTCCACGGTCGAGGGCGATCGCGGTGATCGCGATGCCGGGCGAGCGCAGGACCAGCCGGTACACCGATTCTTCGTGCTCGCTGATGCCGAGTGCGGCGAGGGCGTTGTTTTCCACCGGATCCCCGGAAGCTAGACGGAACGGAGCAGCCCTCTGATCAAGGTAAACGGCTACCCAAAGATGATCCAAGGACGAGCCGCGACACCCTAGAGGAATTCGCCTCCCCACCGGCGGGACCAAGGTCATGGATCCTTGCAGGAACCTGTAGCAGCAGCACGCGTGGGGCCGCAGGAAGTTCCCGCGGAATCCCATCTCCTCCGCCTTCGGAAACGGACAGGTCGAGCACAGGCAAGCCTTGCACCCCTGATCGGGGGAATCGGCACACCGGGAGAACCGGCCGGTCCCGAACCCGCGACCAGGGGAAGAAAGGCCAACGGTGAACGTGCGTACCGACGGTGCGGCTCTCGTCGAGTTCCGTGATGCCGAAGGCATTTCGGAGCGTGAGCGCACACGAGGCACCTGGCCGAGTGCGCTACATCCGGAATCCTGCGGGCCCACGGACCGCGGCGGCAGCCAGTTCCTTGACGCGGGCGGCGGGTACGGGCACGCCCGACGCTGCCTGGGCCCAGGCCACTACGTCCGGCACGGTGGTGAGGCCGGCCGGTGGCTGTCCCACGTACGGGATGGCGTAGAGCGGGGTATTGGGTTCGCTGCGCCAGCTCTCCGCCAGTGTGCCGAGGTCCACCGTGTCGAAGCCGAGGACGTCCAGGAGGCCGGCGGCCTCTTCCCTGGCTGCCGGGTCGTCGCCGGACAGCGGCAGCGCGGTGCGATCGTGGGCGCCGGCGGGCCGGAACAGGTCCAGCAGTTGCCTGGGGCCGATGTTGTGCAGTGCCTTGACCACCCGGGCTCCGGCGAGGTGGCGCTGGACCAGCTCGCTGGAGGTCAGCTCGTTGCTGTCGAGTTCCGGAATCCTCCATTCGGGCTTCAGCAGGGCGTAGTTCATCGGGTCGATCACGGTCTTGCCGGCGAGTTCCGCGTGGGGCAGTTGCTTGTGGGCGGTCAATGGCACGGCCGCGATGACCAGTTCGGCGGCCAGCGCCGCCTCGGCCGGGGTGGCCGCGTGCGCCCGCGGACCGAGGTCGGCGACCAGGCCGGCCAGGGTCTGCGGGCCGCGCGAGTTGCTCAGCACGACGTCGAGGCCGGCGTCGACGGCGCGGCGGGCGAGCGCTGCGCCGACCGCGCCGGTGCCGATAATGCCGAGGGTCGAGGTACTCACGTGTCTTTCTCCGTTCAGGTCTGCCCACGCGCTGCGACATCCGGCGTCCGGACTCGCTGCGGCGGGCTGCTCATGACCCATCACAGCCGGGTTGACCTGTGTGAACAATGATCAGAGGCTCCCTGCAGCGATCACATCGCGTGATAGGTTCGACGGTGTGGAGCTGCGAGCGCTGCGATACTTCGTGACCGTCGCCGAGGAGTTGCACTTCGGCCGTGCGGCCGAGCGGCTGCAGATCGTGCAGCCGGCGGTCAGTCAGCAGATCGCCCGGCTGGAGCGCGAGCTCGGCGTTCGCCTGCTTGAGCGCACCTCACGGCGGGTCCGGCTCACCCCGGCCGGCGAACGCGTTCTCGCTGCCGCCCGGGAGGCCCTGGCCGCCGCGGCGCGGGTACGGGTGGTGGCCGGGGATTCGGTGGCCGGACTGCGGATCGGGGTGGCCTCCTGCGTGACCCCGCGACTGGACCGCGCTCTGGCCCGCCTGCGCGAGAGCGAACGCCGCGCCGAGCCGAGACTGGTCGTCCTCCCGGTGACCGCACGCCTCGACGCCGTCCGCGACGGCGAGCTGGATCTGGCGCTGGTTCGCGGCACCCTGGCATCCACGACGCTGACGGTGACGCCCGCCTGGTCCGAGCCTCTGCACGCGGTGATCTCCCGCGAACACCCGGCGGCCGGCAAGGCCACGGTAAGCCTGCACGACCTCGACCCGCACAGCCTCCACCTGCCCGCCCGGGACAGTGACCCGCCGCTGCACGACGCGATCCTCGCCGCCCTGCCCACGGCCCCGTCGCGCCCGCCCGCCGGGGACCTGCTCAACGCGGCGTTCGAGGTGAGCCGAGGCGGGCAGGCCTGGACGCTGATCCCGGCCGAGCAATTCGCCGGGTCGCTGCCCGACCGGTTGCTACAGGTTCCGTTCGATCCGCTGATGACCGTCGACGGCCACGTCGTGACCTCGCTCGCCACACCGGATCCGTGGGTGGCGTCGTACGTGGCCGCGTTCGGCGACTAGCGCCTGTGTGGGCGCGTCACGGACAGCTTCCTACCGGATCGCGCCTTCAGGCAGGCGCGAGATCGCAGCATTGATCACAACATCACATGGGCCCTAGATTGACGGCCAGTGGTCCGCTGACCTGAGTTCATGGAGGGGACATGGGGTTCTGGCCGTCCAAAGGTGACAAGCAGGACGCGGCGGAGCGCGACGCGCGGGAGCACGCACCGCTCTCGGCGGCGGACGTCGAGCGCATTCGGCAGGAGATCGCCGCACTGGGCGACCTCGCCGCGGAGTTCACCAGACGCGCCGCCAAGCTGCAAAGTCTCCTGCCTCCGCGCACGCCCTCACCTGCACCCGCCACCGCACCACAGGATCGGGTCGGCCCGCATCGAAGCACCGGCACGGTGAAGTGGTTCGACAAGGAGAAGGGCTATGGCTTCATCACACCGGACGAGCAGGGCCCCGAGGTCTTCGCTCATTACTCCGAGATCGAAGTCCCTGGTTTCCGCGAGTTGACCGAGGGGCAGCGCGTCGAGTTCGAGATCTCCCCGGGTCCGAAGGGCCCCCAGGCCGACCGCATCCGCCTCCTGGCCGACCGGCTCTGACCCCTCGGCCGGTACACGGCCTCACCTTCGACACCCCAATCGGTCACTGCAAGCAGAGGGCGGAGGTTGTCCGACGCGGCACCAGGGTCTGCGCAAAAGTTGATCTTGAATTGCGATGATCACGGCGTGGCGCAAGGGGACTTGACGGGCCGGCAGTGGGCACGGCCGAACTGTTCATTCGTAGCCCGGTTACATCCTCGACGAGAACCATATGAACGACGTGGGACATCGATACCGAGGCCGGCGCCGTGGTCGATCGCTTTGGTGCGGTAGCCGCTGCCGACCCAGGCCTTGGCGATGTGGGGATGGGCGGCGATCGACGTCCACGAGGACGCGGATGACCCCGAGAAGTTGTGCCGATGACCGAACCACCCCACACTCGGCTCAGAGAGCACTCTCGCAGTCGCTCCCCATGATCGGAAAGGACTCCCGACTCATGACACGCACTTTCCTCACCCGCGCCCTCGCGCTCGCC
This sequence comes from Kitasatospora sp. NPDC096128, assembly GCF_040303105.1. NCBI lineage: Bacteria > Bacillati > Actinomycetota > Actinomycetes > Kitasatosporales > Streptomycetaceae > Kitasatospora > Kitasatospora sp. NPDC096128. The sequence continues at coordinate 73,278 of NZ_JBEOSP010000039.1, forward strand.
ACCGCACCGCTGCTGGCCACCGGGATCGCGCTCTCCACCGCCGGAACCGCCCACGCCGACGTTGGCGTGGTCCAGGTCCAGTTCACCGGTCCAAACGTATCCGTGCTGGACGAGGACACGTTTGACAACCTGAGCGCACCGCAGACGGACACCAATGCCATCCCGCAGGGCGCCACCACCGCCACCGTGACCAATCTGACGGATGAACCGGTCACCGTAAGTACGGCGGTCGGGAATGAAGTTCAGATTCCGATCGGCCTTTCTACCCCTGTCGGCTTGTCCCGTGCGGCGACGTTTCTTTCTGTCGTGGCGCCTGCGGGCCTCTAGCCTCGATCTCCGTGGCGGTCCGTCGCCTCAACCGGCGGGCCCTTTCGGCTTGTCGGGCAGGTGGTGCACAGGCCGATGGCCTGGATGATCCCGCCGGCTGAGGAAATCGACCCGAGGCTCCCGCCGACCGGGGCGACACATCACAACCGGTCCCCCGGTCGGCGGCGGCCCTTGCGGCGTTGCTGCCCAGAAGGCGTTTGGTCGTGCACGCTGCCGACCGCTTCGGGGCCACCGCGAAGGTGGCGGGGCCGCTCGCGAAGGAGCGGTTCTGGCTGACCGTCAGGTTCTCCGGTGCGGGTCCGCCTCTTTCGGCCAACTGCTTGAGCAGGGCGTCGATCCGGGGGTCGAGCGACACGGTGGGCACCCTCCCAGGTTCTGTTCAGCGGGCGACCGAGATCGCGAAGGGGGTGAACCCGCTGGACCGGATCACGTGGGGGACGAACAGGATCGCGGCTTCTGTTGCGCGGGCGGTCCGGATTCCGCCGAGGTCGGTGATCCACTCCGTGCGCCAGCCGAGGCCGGTGAGCAGTGCGCGGACGGTCTGCTTGGCCTGCGGGTCGTCGCCGGAGAGGAACGCGGTCGGCGGCTGGGTGAGCGTGGACGGTGCGGTCATCACCGGGAAGAGCATGGTGTTGAGCGTCTTGACAACGCTGGTTTCGGGGAGCGCTGCCTGGAGCTGCTCGGCGAGGCTGGAGCCGGGGTGGAGCAGGTCGGCGGGCAGTCCGTCCGGTCCGTCGGTGGTGGCGTTGGAGACGTCGACGAGGATCTTGCCCTGTAGTTCGGCGCGCAGGGCGGTGAGACGTTCCAGTGAGCCGGCGCCCGGGGTGGCGTTGATGACGACCCGGGCTGCCCGGGCGGCGTCGGCGGCGGCGCCCGGCGTGCGGTCCGCCACGGTCACCTGATGCCCCGCCCGGGTGAGGGCGGCGGCCAGGTTGCCGCCGACGCGGCCGTTTCCGAGTACGGCGATGTCGAGTGTGGCGATGTCGTTCATGGGGATGTCGTTCATGGCGATGTCGTTCATGGGGTTCGTTCCTCTGGGTGGGTTCTGGTGGGGGGTCAGCGCGAGAGGGTCGATGCGGCTTCGGTGTGGATGCCGGGTGCGGCGGCCAGGAAGCTGTTGCTCTGCGGGGTCCAGGGGCGACCCTGGGCGTCGGAGATCCGTCCGCCGGCCTCGGTGACGAGCAGTGCGCCGGGGAGCAGGTCCGCGCGGGCGCCGGCGAACTGCCAGAAAGCGTCGGCCTTGCCGGCGGCCACGTTCACCAGGTGCAGGGTGGCGGGCACGGCGGTGCGTACGACGAGCGCGTCGCGGAGCATCGCGGTGATCGAGGAGCCGACGCGTCGCACGATCGTCTCGTCCTCGTCCGGCCGGGCCTGGCTGGTGGCCACGATGCTCAGGCCGAGGTCGGTGGTGTGGGAGACGTGCAGGGGCCTGCCGTCGAGGTGGGCGCCCGCGCCGGTGAGCGCGGTGTAGGTCTCGCCGGTCAGCGGCAGGTGGACCGCGGTGAGGACCGGCTGGTTGTCGCGCACGAGGGTGGCGGTGACCGCCCATTCCGGTAGGGCGTGCAGGTGGTTGACGTTGCCTTCGACCGGGTCCACGACCCACCACTCGCCGGGCGGCAGTGCCCCGCCGTCGAGCTCGTCCTCCACCCAGCCTGCCTGCGGGCGCAGTTCCGTGAGGGCGGGGCGCAGGATGGCCAGGGCCGTGTCGTCGTTGGCGGCGAGCGCCCGCATGAGTTCGTCGCGGGTCCGGTAGGGGGTCACGTCGCCGAAGCGCTCGCGCAGCGCGGAGCCCGCGGCGCGTACGGCGATCACGGTCCGTGTCAGCAGGTCGGCGTCGGAGACCGCAGCGTCGGTGGTCGCGGCGTCCGTGGTCGGAAGCGTTTCGGACATGGTGGTACTCCCGTCTGAGCAGAGGGATGAGGTGGCGCGGGCGGAATCCGTGCTTTCTTGCGCCTGCTCTCGAAGATTAGAAGGCAGGTTGATTAACCTCAAGTGCATGTCAGGCACGGCTAGGATGATTCCCATGCAACTGGATTTGAACTTGCTCGCCGCACTCGACGCGCTGCTGGAGGAGGGCAGCGTGGCCGGTGCGGCCGCGCGCCTGCACGTCACCGCCCCCGCGATGAGCCGGAGTCTGGGCCGGATCCGGCACACGACCGGGGACCAGATCCTGGTGCGCACCGGCCGAACGATGACGCCGACGCCGTATGCGATCGCCGTCCGGGAACAGGTGCACGCGTTGCTGCACCAGGTCCAGGGGGTGCTGGCACCGAGCCGTGAACTCGATCTGGCGACGCTGGAGCGCACCTTCACCCTCCGCTGGCACGACTCCCTGGTCGCCCTGAGCGGCCCCGCACTGCTCGCGGCCGTGCGCGCACAGGCACCGGGGGTGCGATTGCGGTTCATCGCGGAATCGAGCACCGACACCCCCGAGTTGCGGCGCGGCGAGGTCGACCTGGAGGCGAACGCCAACCCTCCCGGCGCACCGGACATCCGTGCCGAGAAGGTGGGCGAAACCCCCCTCGTCATCGCCGTGCGGCCGGAGCACCCGTTCACCGGCGCCCAAGCCGTCACCGCAGAGCAGTACGCCGCCGCCGAGCACGTCACCGTCTCGCGACGCGGAAACCTCGGCAACCACCTCGACGACGCCCTCGCCCGCCTCGGCCTCACCCGCCGCGTGGTCGCGACCGTGCCCACCGAAGCGGCCGCGCTGGCGTTCGCGCGCGAGTCCGATCTGGTGGTCAGCGTCCCCGAGGCCACCACACGCTCCGCGGTGACCGACCTCGGCCTGGTCGTGCTCCCCCTACCGCTGCAACTGCCCTCTGCGCCGGTCTACCTGTCGTGGCATCAGCGCTACGACACCGATCACGCACACACCTGGCTGCGCGAACTGGCACGAACCGCGTTGACCGTGCGGCCCTGCGCGAGCACCTTCTGCTGAGCCGGACCCGGTTCGCCGTCCATGTCACGGACCTTGCAGGAGCGGTTCTTTGCCCGGGCTGCAACCCGACCGCCCGCCGCGCCGCTCCCCGGAGCATCCCCGGCCGTCAACGGCTGACCGCTTTGGCCGAAAGCCGCGCCGACCACGCCATCAGCGTTGCGTGCCGCGGTGCTGACGGGCGGCGGTTCGGCTCAGCACGACCTGGGGCAGGATCAGCCAGGCGGTGGTGAACCAGAGCATTACCGCGGCGCTGAGGATCCACGCCACGGGCGCGTCGCCCGTGGCGGTGCGCAGGAGGAGCAGGAGGGCAGCGGTGATCGTCAGGGCCAGGGTGGCCAGGCCGGTGGCGATGAGTCGGCCGGCGACGTGGATCAACTCCGGCTTCATGCCGTGCCCGGCGAGGAAGCGGTGGAAGGCGACGGGTGCGACGAGCGCTCCGGTGGCGATCGCGCCCAGGACCACGGTTGCGTCGTAGAGGTTCTTGTCGAAGTCGGACAGGGCGGCGAAGCGGGGGGTGAAGGCGACGCTGAGCAGGAACCCGAACAGGATCTGCGCACCGGTCTGGCACACCCGGACCTCTTGGAGCATCTCGCTCCACAGCCGGTCCGCCCGTTCCTGCGGAGTCTCGTCGCGGCCGCTCCCGGACGCTCCCTCACGGCTGCTCGATGTCACTGGTCGTCTCCCGTCTCGTCTCGCCACCGGCGCCCGACTCTCGTCATGCGGGGTGTCCGGCGTCGACGTCCTTGACGTCCTGAAAGGTCAGCGGGCTGCCGCTCGATGCGACCTCGGTGTCGAGCGGCTCCAGGAGGAAACCCACGTGGTCGCCCCAGTCCGCCCGGTCGAGAACGCGGCCGGCGAACCAGGCCACGACGCCCGCCAGCACCGGGACTCCGTACGGTCCCGCTTCCCAAGCGGCGAGCGCGAACTTGTCGACGTCATCGCCCGTGCGGCCGCCGAACAGCTCGGCGAGATCATGTCGGCGCGTCGGGAGCAGATGGACCACCAGCACCTGGGAGCGCGACGCGACGGCATAGGTGCGGTTCGCCTTGGAGATCCACACGGTGAAGCGGGGCGGTTGGATCGAGCACTGGCCGGCGAAGCCGACCAGGCACCCCGCGTGCTCCCGTTCAGCCGTCGCGGTGACGACATACACGGGGTAGTCCAACAAGGCGGTGAATGAATCGAATCGGCCCATGGTGCTGCTACTTCCCTCGGAGCCGGGGAGCTGTCGCGGGCAGTTGCGCGACCTCACGGCCGGTCGTCATGGTGACCGCAGAGCCAGGCCGGCGCCTGGTGGAACGATTACCTCGTCCAGCCCGCGCGCTACCGTCGGCGTGGTCGCCCCTACCGCCGGCCTGGTCGCCTCGTGTGTGCTCATGTCGGCAAGTTACGTCCACCGGCTCTCTGCCGCCTCCGGGCTGCGGCCCGGGCCGGCGGCCTCCTGTGGCGGCCGCGCGCCGATCGCGGGCGGCCGCGTCGGGCGGCGTGCGTCGACGGTGCAGGGCACGATGGAAGAACACCTCCACTCTGCTGCACGTCTCCGGCGCCCGCGGGCCGCCCAGGCCGGGCAGCACTGCCCGCCACCTTCCCGAAGGACGCGTGATGTCTCCCCAACTCCTGGCGGAACCTTTGAGCGTCTACCTCAACGACCACCTGACCGGTGCGTTCGGTGGTGCCGCGCTGGCGCGGCGCATGGCCGACAGCCATCCGGACAGCCGCCGCGCGGCCGACCTGCGCCGCCTGGCCCGCGATGTGGAGGAAGACCGCGACGACCTGGTCCGGATCATGAACGGCCTCGGGGTGCCAGTACGCCACTACCGGACCTGGCTGGGCCTGGCGGGCGAGCGGATCGCGCGCCTCAAGCCGAACGGGTCGCTGGTGCGCCGCTCCCCGCTGAGCGACCTGGTCGAACTGGAGGCGATGCGCGCCGGCGTCGAAGGCAAGACCGCGCTGTGGCAGGCGCTGCGCGCCATCGCCGATACCGACCCGCGCTTGGACCCGGACGGCTTGGATCGCCTCATCGAGCGGGCACGGGACCAGACACGCACGCTGAAGGGCTGGCACCAGTCGGTCAGCAGGGAGGTCCTCCCCGGCAGCGGCGCCACCTCTCACACGGGCAGCGGCTCGCCGTCCCTGTGACCGGGGGCGCAGGGCGGGGCGAGAGGCGTCGACCGGCGCTCGGACACCATTGCGGGGTGGTGTGTGGTTGCGGCCGCCGCAATGTGGAGGATCCAAGATCGATCCCGGGGACGGCCTGCGGCCTCGGTGCGGGCCTGCCCCACCCGCCGGCCGCAGTTCCTGGACGGAGTGGGCCGGCGCGGGCGAGGGCCTGCGGGAACCAGCCGGCCTACGGAGGTTTCCGCAGGTCGGACCCCTCCTACCGGACCACGTCGAGGTAGCTCATCATGCCGTGGTCCTCATGGGCGGCGATGTGGCAGTGGAACATCCACTTGCCCGGGTAGTCGGTGAAGGCGACCCGGATGACGACGGTGCCGGGGGCGCCGTCGACGGCGTGGGGCACGGGGACGGTGTCCTGGCGGTGGGTGTAGGGCTGGGGGGTGCCGTTGACGGCGAGGACCTGGAAGGCGGTGGTGTGGAGGTGGAAGGGGTGGTCCTCGCCGGAGTGGTTGACCAGGCTCCACTCCTCGACGGTGCCGAGCTTGGCCGGGGTGGCGAAGACGGAGGTGCCCCCCGCGAACTGTTGGCCGTTGATGTAGAAGGTGTTGCCGTCGGCGCTCTCGGAGAGGTCGACGGTGCGTCGTCGGGCGACGGGTGCGGTGGCGAGGTCGGCGGGGGCGGTCGGGATACCGCCGGTGAGCTCGGGGAGGGGGCGCAGCTGGTTGCCGGCGATCCTGATCGTGGCGAGCTCGGTGTCCGGGTAGGCGTCGCCCTGGGGGCCGTTGGTGTAGGCGGTGGTGCGCAGGGCGGCCTTGGCGGGGTGGGCTCCGGCGGTGACGAGGACGTCGTAGCGCTTGCCCGGGGGGAGCAGCAGGGTGTCCGCGGTGGTGACCCGGGCGACCGGGGTGCCGTCCTCGCCGACGACGGTGAAGTGGTGGCCGTCGAGACGGAGTTGGTAGAAGATGTCGGCCCCGGCGTTGGCCAGGCGCCACAGCTGGGTCTCGTTGGGCCGCATCGGGAGGACCGGCCGCAGGCGGCCGTTGACCAGGCGGACGGTCGGGTTGTCGGAGTTGATCGTCGTCGTGCCGGTGTTCTGCGGGATGTGCCCGCCGGGGTCCAGTTGGACGTCCTTGAGCACGAGGGTGTGCGCGGTGACGTGCCGCAGGTCCGCCGGGAGCAGGGTGCGGTCGTCGCCGATGACCAGTGCGCCGGACAGGCCGGCGAAGATCTGGTTCTCCACGTCGCCGGGCATGCCCGCCATGCCTGACGTGCCTGACGTGCCTGACGTGCCTGACGTGCCTGACGCGCCTGGGGCGCCGGGTGCCGGGCAGGTGGTGCCCATGGCGTGGCTGTGGTACCAGAAGGTGCCCTGGGGGTGGTCGGCGGGGATCGCCAGCCGGTAGGTGGTGCCGGTCCCGGGCGGGACGCACAGGAACGGGTCGTCGGACTGTCCCTCGGGTGAGACGTGCAGCCCGTGGAAGTGCAGGTTGGTGGCCACCGGGAGGTGGTTGACCAGGTGGATGGTGACGGTCGCGCCCGGGTCGGCGTGGATGGTCGGGGCGACGAAGCTGCCGGTGTAGCCCGCGCCGTAGACCTCCCGGCCGGAGATGTCGAAGCGGCTGCGGCCGGCGTCCAGGGTGATGGTCAGGTTCGGGTCGGCGGCGCTGCCCGCGTCCGCGACGGGCGGGTCCTGGAACGGCAGGCCGGCCCGCATGCCCCGTTCCTGGTCGGCGGTCGTGGGCGGCGGCGGGGCGGCGGTCGGCGGGGCCGCCATCGCGGAGGCGCCGAGCGCGGCCGAGATGAGCACCGCCACCGCGGTCATCGCGTGGAAGAGCCGTCGGGTGCGACGTATCCGCTGCCGATCGCACTCGGCGGCGGAATCGATGTCGTGGGACATCAGGTCTCCGTTGTTCGATTGTGCGTGAGGGTGGGTTGAGCTGGACGCACAGCCTGATCGTTCGGCCGCGTCTTGACAACCCCACGACAATCCACGACACCCCCGGGGCGCCCTCGCGGCAACTCGGTGCCGGTACGGCTCGCGCTCCCGCCCACCCCCGTGGGACGGGAGCACGAGCCGTACCGGGGACCCGGCCGTCCGGCACCCACGTGCCGGACGGGCCCTGCGACCCGCTAGCTCCAGCCCGTGTCACGGGCGCGGCGGTGCCACCGGGAGGCCCCTCCGTCATCCCCCGGCGCACCGGCGACGCGCCCGTGTCCGACTCGGCTGTCGCCCGTGCTGCACATCCTCCGGCCCCCCTGCTGGCATCGGCGGGTCGCCCCCACCGCGGTGACGATCATAATCGCCGAGGGGCGAAAACTGCACCTCCAGGGCGGGATTGACTGGCGAAAAGAGTCGACGACCGGTCGGTCGGTCCGTCAACGGGCCGGTCGGGTAGGACGGTTGCGCCGATGCCGAGTACTACGCGTGGTCACCCATGGTCACGCGCCTTCGTTCGCGCCGAGCTGGTGGTAGGCGGCGGCCACGGCGAGCATCCAGGCGATCTCCTCGCGCGGGGTACGGCCGCCGGTGGTCGCGGCCAGGGCCGCCGGCGGGGCCGGGGCGGGGAGGTCGCGGGCCCGGTGCCGGACGGCGGCCCGCAGCCAGCGGGCCTCGACCAGGGCGAGGTCCTCGCCGGGGGCGGGCGCCGCCACGCACTCGGCGGCCGGGGTGACCCCGCAGGCCGGGGCGCACCCGGGACCGGGGTCGTCCTCGCGCAGCACCAGGGCGGCGTCCCGGATGGCGAAGGCCCGGTGGGCGAGGTCGACCGAGCGGTCACGGACGGTCAGCACGTCCCGCAGACGGCTGCTCGGGGTACCCAGCACCACCTGGGGGACGGCGGCCACCACGTCCGCCCAGAGCGGGTGCAGCCGCCACAGCGCGTACTGGTCGCGCAGGTAGCCGAACACCGCCCGGGCGGGCGGGATGGTGACGCCGAGGACGAGCAGCACCAGCATCAGCGCGGGCAGCACCTCGCTGACCGTGTCCTGGAGCGGGATCGGCTTCCCCGCGGCGTCGAACTCGGTCGAGTCGCCCTTGGCCAGGGTGAACCAGTACCGGTACAGCGTGTACAGCAGGCCGGTGGCCCCGGACGCCGCCAGACAGGTGACCCCGACCCGCAGCGCCCCGCGCGGGACGGCCGCCCGGTTGGACCAGAACAGCACCATCGCCCGCGCGCTGGCCAGCGCGAAGACGGTGTTGAAGACGCACAGGTAGGCCTTGACCCCCGGGTCCCCGTAGTGGGCGTCGATGCCGAAACCGCCGTCGGCGTCGTGCGGGAGGGCGAAGACGAACAGCAGGCTCAGGGCGACGCCCGCGACCACGGTGAGCAGCAGCCGGAGCCGGGCGGCACCAGGGCGCTCCGGGCGCCGGCGCACCTCCTGGACGTACTCCAGCAGGAAGTACGCCGCGGCGACACCGGCCAGGTGCTTGAGCAACTGGGTGACGTCCCGGATGCCGGTGAGGTCGCCCAGGGCGTGTTCGACGAACGACGGGCGGCAGCTGAGCCCGAGGGCGATCGCGGTGAAGGCCGCCCACAGCGCGCGGTTGGCCCGGGTGGTGAAGGCCGTGGGGGCCCGCCAGAGCACGACGCCCCAGATCAGCGAGGGCATCAGCCAGGTGAACAGCGGGCGCATCAGGACTTCCTCCACCGGGGTTGGCGTATCGGGTGCAGCAGGCTCTCGGCCAGGCGGTCGGACACCGGGTCGGTGGCGGTGCCGACCAGGTCGGCGAGCAGCAGGGCGATCATCTCGGCCTCCTGCTCCTCGGCGGTGTGGTAGCCGGTGCGGCCCGCGCCCATCAGCTGGGCGATCAGCTCGGGCGTCAGGTCGGGCAGCAGCGCGGAGAGCCGGGACAGTTCGAGGGTGCCGGTGTGGCCGCACAGGACGTGGCCGAGCTCGTGCAGCTTGATCAGGTCCTGGTGGGCGGGGCTGGTGCGTTCCTCGTAGTAGACGACGTCGATGCTGGGCAGCGCGATCCACAGCCCGCAGGGCAGGTCGGGGCCGAGCGCGGGCAGCGGCTCCATGACGATGCGTCGGCCCCGCTCGCGCTCCAGGGCGGCGCGGAAGCCCTCGACGGTGAACGGGGCGGGCAGACTCAGGCCGGAGAGCCGCTGCTCACAGCGTCGGCGCAGGCCGCGGGGGAAGGCCAAGGCGAGGGTGTTCCTTCGGAGCCGGGGGCGGGCGGGAGCCGGTCGGGGGGTGGTGGTGCGGTGCTCCCGCTCAGTTGGCGTCGGCCGGGCCCGCCTCCCGCCCGACGGGGCCCTCGTCGGCCGCGTCCTGCTCCAGCTTGCGCAGGTTGTCGGCCAGTGAGAGCAGGACCCGCAGGCTGCCGTCGGACAGCGCGGAGGCCCGCTTGACCAGGTTGACCACCCCGTCGTTGCCGAGCGCCTGCCGCAACTCGGCGATCCGCTCCAGCTGGTCGAGCTGCTCGTCGACCACGGCGGCCTTGGCGTCGTCGAGGAAGTAGCTCGCGCCGGCGCCGATTCCGAAGCCCCGGCCCAGCCAGTCGAGGGTGTCCACGGTGGGGTTGCAGGCCTGGCCCTTCTGGTTCAGGCCGAGGTGGAGGTTGCGCACGGTGTCGCGGGAGATGACGTCCCGCCCCGCCAGGCGGTTGATCCGGTCGGCGAGTTCGCGGTAGGCCGGGGGCCGTCCGCCCGACCTGGCGGCCTCACGGGCCATCAGCCGGTCCAGCCGACGGGCGATGGCCGAGGCGCGCTCCCCCGGTTGCTCCGGCCCGCCCGTTCCGTCGCCCGTTGCTGATTTCACCATGTACGTCCCCCTCCACGACCCTGCCACGATACCGTCGGTGTTCGACCGGCCGGTAGCGGACACCGGGCTGGCGGGGTCGCGGGCACCGGACGGCGGGCGCGGGCCGGCGGCGGGAAGCGGCCGGTCGACCGGCTCGGCCGCCGGGCAACGGGCAACGGGCAACGGGCAACGGGCAACGGGCAACGAGCCGTCAGCGGGCGGCGCAGTGGGGCGTCAGCGGCCGGGGTGGTGGACGAACCGGTAGGTGTCGCGGTCGAGTTCGGTGACCTGGACGCCGATCGCGGCCGGCCCGGCGACGTGCGAGCGCAGCACCTCGAGCACCCGGGCGGTGAGTTCGGCCCGCTGCGCGGTGCTCCGGCCCGCCAGGATCTTCAACTCCACCAGCACCACGGCCTCGCCGCTCGTGCCGTCACCGACGGTGTGGTGCGGGGCCGGGCGGAACAGGGTCTTGCACTCCGGCACCGTGGTGTCGATCACCTCGGTGACCGCCTTGTGCAGTTCGGCTGCCAGGCCGGACCGGTCGAGGGCGAGTTCGGCCGAGTGGTCGACCAGGATCTGCGGCACGAGGTCCTCCGGGGTGCACGGGTGGGCAGCGCCGACCCTATCGCGCCGGTCCCCCGCCCGGCCGGGCGCGGCCCCGGAACGGCAACCGAGCGGCAAGGGACCCCGGAACGGCGACGGCACCGCCCCGGAGCGGCAACGGACCCCGGCGCGCGGCCGGGGCCCGAAGAGGAAGCGGAAGCGGAAGCGGGACGACGGTTGGAGTCAGCAGCCGAAGTCGATCAGGCGGAAGGTCGCGTAGTGGTCACCGGTGTAGTAGTCCTCCTGCGAGCGCTGCCCGGTGACGATCCGGCGGGTGCCACGGGTCGGCGCGCCCGGGGTCACCACGGTGTACTCGTGGTAGTAGCCGTACCGCTGGGACGGCAGCACGTGCTCCTTGTTGGTGAACACCACGCCGTCCTGGGAGTACGGGAACGGCCCGCCGCGGGCGATCAGGTCGAGGGTGGTCCGGGCCTGGGACGGCAGGGCCGACACGCACACCTTGCCGCTCACCGCGGCCTGCGCCCCGGTGGCGACGGGCGCCAGGGTGGCCAGGGCGATGACGGCGACGGCGGCGGCACGGGTCTTCCACGCGCGTAGAGTTCTGGTCATGCCAACAGGATGGCGAGCCCCGGGGCTCGCCGGAAGCCCCGTTCGGAGTCTTCATCTCCGGTCAACTCGCCGTATCCGTCGATGACTTGGCCTGGCCGTCAGCCGCCGCGGTAGTCCGTGCCGGCGAGCACCGCGAGCCGGCGGCGCCCGGCGTCCAGGACGGCGAAGCCGAGGTCCAGGTCGTCGCAGATGAACCAGTCGCCGCACATGGTGAAGCCGTACCAGGCGCACTCCCCCGCCTGGCGCGCCACCTCGGCCACCGGGTCCTCCGGCCCCGCGCCCGCCATCGCCGCGAGGGAGCGCCAGGCAGCCAGCCGGCCGTAGCCGCCGTACCGCCACTCGCGCTCGCCCCCGCTGCCGCTGGAGGCGGCGACGAAGAGCTGGCGCCAGACCTCGGCGGCGGTGGTCGGCACGACCGCCAGGTGCGCCGCGTGCGCCCCGCCGTCGGCGTCGTCCACACCGGGGACGCCGCCCAGGGGGCCGCGGCAGCCCGCCCCGGACATGCAGTCCATCGGCAGCCCGGCCAGCGTCCCCGGGAGTTCCTCGGGCGCGACCGGCCGCTCGGCCTCGAACACCGCCGCCTCGAGCTGCCCGTTGAACCGCCGGGCCCAACCCTCCACGGCGACGGTCAGCCCGGGCTCGTCCGCCCCGATCTCCACCGCCACCCGGCCGGCCGCCGCGATCCAGGTGCCCGTCGGCAGCCCGTACGGCACGCTGTACGCGACCCCGCCGCGGGAGTAGTGCGGCATCAGGGGCTTGCCCTCGATCGGGTCGAGGGTCCAGGGCAGCCTGGCCAGCGGGTGTCCGGCCCAGTACGGCGAGGCCGCCGCCCAGGCCCGCGCCTCGGGCAGCTGCGCGACCGGGGCGCCCCGCAGCACCAGCTCCTGCAGCAGCTGGGCCCGCAGCTCCTCCGGCACCCGCGGATGGTCGGCCGGGGCCGCGAACACCCAGGCCAGCGCCGCGAGCGGCTGGTACTCGGCCAGCACGGCGGCGGCCCGGCGGACCGGCCGACCGATGCGCGAGCTGACGGCGAGCTTCAGCTCGAGCGCGCGCTCCACGTGCACCCGCCCGGGCCTGGTGGCCACGTCCCAGAGGATGCGCTCGTAGAGGTAGTCGTGCTCGGCACCCGCCCAGCCGGAGCCGTAGCGGCGGTGCAGCGCGGCGCCGACCTCCACGTGGTAGGCCGTGTCACCGCGCTCCAGGTGCTCGTCCAGCAGCACGCACACCTCGCTGACCCGGTGCGTCCCGGCCAGGCCGGCCACCAATTGTTCGATCGTCTTCGCCACGAGGGCGAAGCCTAGACCGGCACGAAGAGCGGCCGACCGGCCGACCGTCAGCCCCGCGCCAGCACCAGGGACTGCACCGGCGACAGCTTGCGCCAGTCGCTGGACACGATGCTCGCGTGCGCCCGGGCCAGCTGCTCGGTGCGGGCGCGGGCCTGGTCGACGCTCGGGTCGGTGGCGCTGATCCTCGGCGCCACGTTCTGGGCGTCGGTCATCACCAGCAGGTAGTGCGAGCGGTCGTACCAGGCGGTGTCGATGCCGTTGAGGTACGTGGCGGCGTCGCCGTCGAAGACCACGAACCAGGGGCGGAGGCCGGCGTCCGCGCCGGTGTACTTGCTCCGCGGGTCACCGCCCGCCGCACCGTGCACGGCCGGGAACAGCTGGGCCTTGCCGATCCGGCCGGCGGCGGCCAGGTCGCGCAGGTGCCGACCGTACTCGACGTCGGTGTGCAGGGTGTCGAAGGGGTTGTGCTCCTCGACCGTACCCGGGATCGCGTAGAGCAGCACCCGCCCGGCGAGGGCCGAGCGGCTCGGCCAGTTGCCCGCCCGCACGGCCTCGTCGACGGTGGCGAAGGAGCCGCCGCCGGGCTTGGCCAGCACGTCGGCCGGGCGCAGCACCGCGCTGCCCAGGTGGGTGGCGATCAGGGTGTCCAGCTGCTCGGGGCCCATCCCGAGGTTCGCCGCGAAGCCGCCCTTGACCTCCAGCTTGATCACCAGCGGTCCGGCGCCCGGGTGGGCGCCGAGCCAGACCCGGACGTCGTCCAGGCAGTGCTCCAGGTTCTTGTCGGTGCCACCTCCGTAGAGCTGGGCCGGGGTGTCGGCGGCGGTGCAGTTGTTGGAGTTGCCGAGCGGGTTGGCGTGGCTGACCTTCCACTCGTGGGTGACGACGTCGGTCCAGAGGTCGAGTTCGATCATGCCGGTGCCGGTGTCCAGGCTCTGAGCGAGGTACGGGTAGGCGGCCGGTTCGTAGGTGTTGTGCAGGCCGACGGTGGTGGCGGAGCCGAACGGCAGGGCGCCGGTGCCGGTGTCGGTGGTGTCCGCGGCCGCGGGGCCCGCCGTGGGCACCAGGGCGGCGGCGGTGGCGAGCAGGCCGGCGGCCAGCAGGCCGGCCAGGGTACGGCGTACGGTCATCGGATTCGTCCCCCCGGAGATGGTCACGACGGCCGCCGGTGCGCGCCGCCGGAGGCAGCATCGCCGGACTGGACGTGCGCCTCGTGAAGAAGGCACGACAATATCGTGACGGTTTCACCACCTCGGCCCGGGCCCCGCCCCAGGAGCCGCTGCCCCCTGACACGCCACGCCCGTCGGTGACGGAGCGTCAGATCTGTCGGACCCGGACGCTAGCGTGGCCCGCGAGCGGACGGCTGCGAGTGGCCGTCGGAGCGCCACGAGCAGCGGAGGCAGCAGCATGTCCCTGGTCCGGGTCCACAACTTCTCGATCTCCCTCGACGGGTACGGCACCGGCGAGGGCCAGAGCCTGGAACAGCCCTTCGGGCACGCCACCGACCGGCTGCACCGGTGGTTCTTCGGCACCCGCACCTTCCGGCGGATGCAGGGCAAGGAGACCGGCGGGACCGGGGTGGACGACGCGATGGCCCGCACCTGGGGCGACGGCATCGGCGCCGAGATCATGGGCCGCAACAAGTTCGGACCGCAGCGCGGCCCGTGGGAGGACGAGGACTGGCGGGGCTGGTGGGGGCCGAACCCGCCGTTCCACACCCCGGTCTTCGTGCTCACCCACCACCCGCGCCCGAGCCTGGAGATGGAGGGCGGGACGGTCTTCCACTTCATCGACGCCTCCCCCGAGGAGGCGCTGCGGCAGGCCCAGGAGGCAGCCGGCGGGCTGGACGTCCGGATCGGCGGCGGGCCGCGCACCGTCCGGGCCTTCCTGGAGGCCGACCTGATCGACCACCTCCACGTGGTCGTGGTGCCGATCGTACTGGGCCGGGGCGAGTCGCTGTGGGCCGGGCTGGAGGGGCTGGACGAGCGCTTCGACACCGAGGCGGTGAGCAGCCCGAGCGGGGTCACCCACCTCACCTTCACCCGGCGCGACCGCACCTGACGGGCACCGGCGCACGGCCGGGTGATCACAGGCCGACGGGCGGCCTCCCCGCGCAGCTGCTGCGCGGGGAGG
>NZ_JBEOSP010000040.1:0-5151 GCF_040303105.1 Kitasatospora sp. NPDC096128
GCCCGCGAGATCTACCAGGTCCTGACCGCACCCAGCACTACATCCATCACCGCCGAGCAGCTCACCACCGCTGCTTGACATCCATAAGAGCATCCCGTGGGCGGCGCCCACGCGGCGACCGCGACCACCGCGCGGGGCAGTTCGGGCCGACCGCACCGGGGCGGTTGCACGCGCGGAAGACCCGGCTCCCGGCCCGATGGGACCGCACCGGGTCGCCCCGATCCTCGGTGCGACCAAGGCCCTTCGACGCGTCAGCCGAGCAGCGCGCCGCCCAGCAGCAGGGTCACCACGAGTACGGCCAGCAGCGCGTGGCGCCGGTCACCGGCCCGGAGCCACCGGGCCACGGTGACCAGGATGCCCAGGCCCGGGGCGGCGGCCAAGGCGAGGAGGCCGAGGCCGAGCAGCAGGGAGCCCGCGTCGTGCTGGGAGCCGAGGTCGGCGAGCGCGAGCGGGCGGGCCGTGCGGTCGCCGACGGCCAGGGAGGTGACCAGCCCGGCCAGGATCAGCGCCAGGGCGAGGGTGGTGACGACCAGCAGGGCGGCGGCGGTGAGCCGGTTGGTGCGGGCCTCCTGGGCCAGGGGGTCGGGGGAGGCGGGCGAAGGCCGGTCGGCCGCCGTGACGGTGGTTCCGGTGGTGGGGAGGTCAGACATGGATCACTCCGAAGGCGCCGAGGACGAAGGACAGGCCGGAGGCGAGGACGACCGAGGAGTAGACGGCCTCGATCGTGCCCACCGAGAGCCGGCCGGAGAGCCGGGAGCCGAGCAGTGACCCGGTGGTGATGCCGAGCACGATCGGGGCGACCAGCAGGGGCTGCACCACCCCGGCGGCGAAGTAGACGACGAAGCTGGCCACCGCAGTGATGCCGATCATGAACTGACTGGTGGCGGTGGCGACCCGGACCGGCACGCCCATGCCCACCGTCATGGCCGGCACCTTGAGGAACCCGCCGCCGATGCCCAGCATGCCGGAGAGCATCCCGGCCACCATGGAGGCGCCGGCGCCGAGGAGCGGGCGGCGTGCCCGGTAGGCGCGCGCGGTGCCGTCGGTCTCGTCCGCGACCAGACCGGTCAGCCCGTCACGGCCCTCGCAGGCGCGTAGTCCGTGCCGGGAGAGGGCGTCCGGCGGGATCTCGGCGGTCGCCAACGCGTTTGCGGCGGACGGGAGTCGTTTGCGGCGGCGGGTGAGTTCGGCGGACAGGAACTGGCTCAGGCCGAAGATGCCCTCCAGGGCGGGGCGCGGGATGAAGGCGGTGACCAGGCTGCCGAGGATGCCGCCGATGGTGGTGGTCACCTCCAGATTGAACGCCAGGCGCTTGTGGGTCAGCCCCTGCCGCAGGTAAGCCGCTGAACCGGCAGCGGAGTTGGCGATGACGGCGGCCAGCGAGACGGCCACCGCGGAACGGAACGAGACGCCGTAGCCGAGTACCAGGACCGGGACCACGACCGCACCGCCGCCGATCCCGGTCAGTGCGCCGACGCCGCCCGCCGCGGCGCCCATCAGTATCAGTACGAGGAGGGTGGAGAACGTCAGCGTCATCGGCATGCCCTTTCCGGGGGACACGTGGACAGCGTGGGCCGGGATGCCATTTTCCGGCGCCTGAACGTTAGTTGACGCAGGATCAGGACAATGTGGAACTGTGACGCACACCACCGGTTGCCGCCGGACAGTTTACCTGCCGGTAACATGGCGGGGTTCCGGGACTGGCATTGTCGATTCCGCTCGCACCGGGATGTGCGATCGGCGCGAGCCTGCAACCTCTCCTCCGAGGAAAGGGCAAAATCCGTGACTCCCTTGGTCGTTCAGCAGCGTCCCTCCGCCGCTGACCACATCGACGAGGCCGCCGGCACCGATTCGGCGGCCTTTCTGGACCACCTTCGGCGCTTCACCCGGGAAAGAGTCGCCCCGGTGGCCGGACTGATCGACCGCAGCGACGAGATCGGCACCGAACTGTTCGGCGAGCTGGTCCGACAGGGCCTGTTCGCCAACTCCCTCGGCTACCAGGCCGACCAGCCGCACGGCGGGCCCGAGCGGGTCCGCTTCCTCCTCCAGGTGCTGGAGGAGATCGCCCGGGTCTCGCCCTCGGTCGCCAAGGCCGTGATGGACCAGAACCTGGGCCAGATCGGCATGCTGCGCGACTACGCGGGGCCCGAGCTGCGCGACCGCTACCTCGAAGCGATCCGAACCGGCGAGAAGCAGGCCGCCTTCGCGATGAGCGAGCCGCAGACCGGTTCCAACGTCGCCCGGTTCACCACGGTGGCGACCCCGGTCGAGGGCGGCTACCGGATCAGCGGCGAGAAGGACTGGATCACCGGTGCGGCCCGCCGGACGGTGCACTTCGTGGTCGCCAAGCCCGCCCCGGAATCACGCGAGGTCGGCCTGTTCCTGGTGGACCGCACCCTGCTCGGAGCCGGCGACGGAACGGTCGAGATCGACGACCGCAAGGAGAAGCTGGGCCTGCGCGGATTGGGCGAATTCCACGTCCGCTACCACGATGTGTTCGTACCCGTCGAACACGTGGTGCTCGGTTTCGAGCGGGGAACGCTGCGCAGGATCATGCGCCATTACAACGGAAAGCGCCTGGGCCAGTCGGCGATTTGCCTCGGCCTTTCGAAGAGCGCGCTGCGCACGGCCTTCGACTACGCCAGCGCCCGCCTTCCGGCCGGTTCGCCGGGCCACCTCGCGATGCAGAGCACGCTGGCCCCCTTGGTCAGTGAGCTGCGGGCGGCGCAGCACCTCGTCGACTGGGCCGCGGGCGAATGGGCCGCCGGGGACGAGACCGGCGCACCCAGTGCGATGGCCAAGTACGTGACGGGCGACCTCGCCCAGCGGGTCACCAACGCCGCCGCCCAGGTGTGCGGGGCCAACGGGCTGTCGGACAAGATGCCGCTGGCCCGGCTGATGCGGGACGCCCGGATGCTCACCATGGCCGGCGGCGCCTCGGAGGTGCTGCGCGGCACCGTCGCGCAGCACCTGGACCGCCTGCTCGACTGAGCGCGGCGCGAACTGGCGACGCCCCGGCCGCCCCGGCCGCACGCCGGGCGGCCGGGGCGTCGGCCCGCGCCGTCGAGCACGAGCACGAGCACGAGCACGAGCACGAGCACGAGCACGAGCACGAGCACGAGTACGAACACGAGGAGGAGGAAGGATGCGCGTTGCGACCATCCGGACCGGTGGAGCGGAGCGGCTCGCGCTGGTCGACGCGGACGGCGGCTCGCTGACCCTGCCCCCGGCCGACCGGCCGGGGGCAGACAGCCTGCCCGAGCTGCTCCGCCGTGGGCCGGAGGCCTGGCAGGAGCTGGCCGGGTGGGGCCGCTCCGCCCCCGGCCGCTCCGGTCGCCGACTGGCGCTCGGCGACGTCGAGTTGCTGGCACCGCTGCCGCGTCCGGCGAACAACCTGTTCGCCCTCGGCCTCAACTACACCGACCACGGCGAGGAGGCGTACCGCGCGGCGGGCCGGGAGTACCGCAGGCCACGCCACCCCGTGGTGTTCACCAAGGACCGCGGCTGCGTGGCCGCGCCCGTCGGCCCGCTGGAGATCGACTTCTCGCTCTCGCGGGAGATCGACTGGGAGGTCGAACTCGCGGTGGTGATCGGCCGCCGGGCCTGGCGGGTCGGCGAGGCCGCGGCCCTGGACCACGTGTTCGGCTACTGCGTGGCCAACGACATCACCGCGCGGGACCTCCAGACCCGGCACAAGCAGTACTACCTGTCGAAGAGCCTGCCCGGCAGCTGCCCGCTCGGGCCGTGGATCACCACGGCCGACGAGGTGCCGGATCCGCACGACCTCGCGATCACGCTCAGCGTCAACGGCGTACCCCGACAGGTATCCCGCACCGACCGGATGGTGTTCTCCGTCCCGGAGACGATCGCCGCGATCTCCCGGATCGTCCCGCTGGAACCCGGTGACATCATCCTGACCGGCACCCCGGCCGGGACGGGCTTCGCGGCCGATCCGCCGAGCTACCTGGCCCCCGGCGACGTGGTGGAGTGCAGCGTCGAGGGGCTCGGGACGCTCGGCAACCGGATCGTGGCGCTGGACTGACGGCCGGCACCACGGCGGCGGGCGGCACGAGTGCTCAGCCGTACGCCGCGGCCAGGTCGCGCCCGATCACCGGCTGCTGGGGGCCGGCCCCGGGGAGCGGGTCGGCGGCCACCGAGAGCGAGCCGTTGAAGACCGACGGTGCGAGGAGCAGCACGTCGGCCTCCGTCACGTCGAGGTCGAACGGCATGTCGATGCTCAGCCGGTCACCGTGCCGGCCGATCCGCGGGTCGAGGCCGGAGAAGACCTCCGCCAGGCCCCGCCGCGCCATGGTCCGGGCGCGGCGGGCGATGTCGCCCCGTTGCGGATCGGTCCCCGTCGATTCCCCCCGGGGGGCGCTTGTCTCGGACGGCTTCGGTCAGTTGGCGCGTGCGGCTGTCCGGGGCGAAGTGTCCGGGAAGCGTCCGGCGAACGTCGTTCTCCGGTGTGCCCGCGCCCGGCACCCTTTGTACGGGCGAAACGGGGGAGCGGCCCTTCCTCGAAGCCCCGACTTCCGGAGCCCACGAGCGGGTGTCCGAACCTGCCAGGGAAGCGGGCCCGTGGGGCCCGAGGGCAGTGGGTCGAGCCGATCAGCCACCGAACGCCAGGAGAAACTGATGATCAGGAAGCGCACCGCCGTCCGCCTCGGCGCCGTCCTCGCCGTCACCGCCGCCGGTCTGGGCCTCGGCACCGGGATGGCCTCGGCCACCACCACCTATCCGGCCAACGTCCCCGGTTGTGCCGGGGGCATGGTGGTCAACTACTACAGCGGGCACGACCACGTGCAGGGCTACGCGACCTCCACCGGCGGTGCCGCCTGTAGCGTGGTCCTCCAGCAGTCGAACGGCGGGAGCTCGAGCAACTGGACCAACATCCCCCGCGACACGGCCTGGACCGACACCCTCCTGGACGCCGGAATCACCTCCTACGTCGTCGTGTGCAACGGCGACACCGGCCGGTGCGCCACCAGCGCCTCGTACTGACGGACGGCGCGAGCGCGGTCCGGACGGCTGCGACGGCCCGCTGCCGTCGGTCCCGTCCGACCGCCGAGCGAGCCGCCGGGCCCCACGAACCGCGGGCCCCCCCCCGCCCCCCGGGGGGGGGGGGGCGGGGGGGGGGGGGGGGGGGGGCCG
>NZ_JBEOSP010000040.1:5159-12916 GCF_040303105.1 Kitasatospora sp. NPDC096128
CTACCTGGAGGCCTCGGCGACCGGCCTGCCGGTGGTCGCGGGGGACTCCGGCGGGGCGCCGGACGCCGTGCTGGAGGGCGAGACCGGGTACTCGCGCCGCCGGTGCGAGGGGTGCAGCGGCTACGACCTTTCTGTCTTTCCGTCCCAGGCTGATTCCTGGCCGATTCCTGGCCGTCCACAGGCTTCCCCTGCTCCTGGCACGAGTCGTCGGTGCCCTCGGAGGACGCTGCTCCACCGTGGAGAACGGGACCGGACCCGAACCGCTCCAGGCTCCGGCCCCGCTGGTGTACTGTCACCTCGACACAAAATGGGGATCAGTCCCCAGTTCTTGCGCGTCGGAGGAGAGGGACCACCATGAACGGGACGGCTCTGGTACTGGGCGGCGGCGGACCGGTCGGCGGCGCCTGGCTGACCGGCGTGCTCGCGGGCCTCGCCGACGGCGGGATCGACCCGACGGCCGCCGACACCGTCATCGGCACCTCGGCCGGTGCCGTCTTCGGGGCCCGCCTCGCCGCCGGTGAACCCGCCCGCGAGCTGTTCGAGCGTCAACTGGAAGGCCTCGACCGGGTCGAGATGGGCATCACCGTCGCACAGACCCTGCGCTTCCTGTGGGCAGCCCTCGCCACCCGCGACCCGGAACGCTCGGTCCGGCGCCTGGGCCACGCCGCCCTGACCGCGCGCACCAGCCCCGCCCAGGACCTCCACACCACCGTGCACACCCTGCTGCGTGACGCCACGACATGGCCCGCGCAAGAGCTGCGGATCACCGCCGTGGACGCGCGCACCGGCGAGGTCGAGGCCTTCGACGCCGACTCCGGCCTCGCCCTGGCGGACGCGGTCGCCGCCAGCTGCGCCGTCCCGCTGGTGTGGCCACCGGCCGCCGCCCTCGGGCGGCGGTGGATCGACGGCGGCACCCGCTCCACCGGCAACCTCCAACTGGCCGAAGGCCACCAGCAGGTGCTCGCCGTCTCGCCCGTCCCCACCGCCGTCGGGCCGCACCCCAGCGCCCAGCAGCAGGCAGCCGAGCTGCGTGCCGCGGGCGCACACGTCACCCTGATCACCCCGGACGCCGACGCCCGCCGCGCGATGGGCCGCAACCTGACCGCCGACGCCCGGCGCCCGGCCGCCGCCCGGGCCGGCCACCGGCAGGGCACGGCCCTGGCCGCCTCCCTCACCCTCACCTGGCCGTCCCGCCGCTGAGCCGGGGCAGCGGCGAAGGCGCCGGCCGGACGAGCCCCCGGCGGCGATCTCGCGGGGGGCCGGGGCGGTGCCGGGTAGGGCGGGGATCGTCCCGCCACGGGACCGGAGCCACCGCCGCACCCGCGGGCGGCCGCTCCGGTCCCGCCGTGCTCAGCGGAGGGCGTCCAGGTGCCGGTAGAGCTCCTTGTGTCCCTCCGGGCCGGGGTGCAGGCCGTCGACGAGCAGGTGGGGCTGCTCGCGGAGCGGCTCCCACAGGTCGAGGTAGTCGATGTTGTGGTCCGCGCACCAGGTCCGCAGGGCCGTACGCAGGGCGAGCGCCCGGTCCGTCGTGAAGCGCAGGCCCTCGTAGTCGCCGGTGCGCGTCTCGTCGAGCCAGATCGGGCCGGCGACGACCAGGCGCGCGTTGTGCCGCTGGGCCGTCGCGGCCAGCGAGTCGAGGTGGCCCGTGATGTGCGCGAGCCCGTCGGGGTCGGCGTCCGTCGTGGCGAGCGGCACGGCGGAGTCGTTGATCCCCGCCGCCACGATGAGGGTGTCCGGGTGACGGGGAGCCAGCAGCGCGGGGGTCTGCTCGCAGACGTCCGCCAGGGTGCTGCCGGGGATCGCGAGGTTGAAGACCCGGTGCCCGGCCTCGTCCGCCGCGATGTGAGCCGCCGCCAGGTGCCCGGCCCAGCCGCCCTGGGGGTCGCAGCGCCCGTAGGCGATGCTGTCGCCGACGATGACGATCCGTGCCGCCGAGCGCAGCGGGTTCGCGTCCAGGTAGGCCCAGGCGGTTTCCCCCGAGGTGAGCAGGACCCGTCGCCGGGCGTAGTCGGCGACCTCGTACGCGTCGGCGGCGGCCAGTTCCTGGTCGGTCAGGCGCAGGACGGCGCCCTCGACGGTGCTGCCGAGCCTGCGTTCCAGGGTCAGGTGCACATCCTGGCCGCTGGTGGCGATCACGTCTTCGTCGGTGATGGCGAGGGGCCTGGCCGCGTAGCCGGCCAGGGCCGCCGGGGTCATCGCCACGATGCGCCCGAAGAGTGCGGTCTGGACCTGCGGGTCCAGCAGGGTGCCGAAGGAGAACAGGGTGTGGGGGTGGGACTCGGTCACCGTGAAGCCGTGGCCTTTCCATCGGGGGTGATCGACTCACTCTATGTCGGCCCTGCGCATCCGGTCGCCGTGCCCCTGAACCGGAAACGGTGCCTCTGAGCTGGGATGGCTGCGGCGAGTCCGCTGCGTCCTTCCGCTGAGTGCCCGGTGGCGGAGCGGGCCCGGTGGTCACCCGACAAAGGCGGTGCGGGATATGTCGGGTGGCCGGAACCGGTGCCACCGCATGATGGGGGCATGGATGACACGACCCTGGTGGCCCGGTTCCTGCGCGACGGCTTCGTGAAGCTGGAGGGCGCAGTCGCACCCCGTGTGGCCGCCGACTGCGCGCGGCTGCTCTGGCAGGAGACCGGCTGCGACCCGGACGACCCCTCGACCTGGACCCAGCCCGTCCACTGGATCCCCGGCATGGCTCAGGGGCCCTTCGCCGCCGCGCCCAACTCCCCGGCCCTGCACCGCGCTTACGACCTCCTCGTCGGCAAGGGGCGCTGGGAGCCGCGCTACTCGCTGGGCACCTTCCCGCTGCGCTTCCCCCACGAGGAGGAACCGGACGACGCCGGCTGGCACATCGAGGGCAGCTACCTCCCCGAGGGCGAGAGCTGGTACTTCACCAACCTCCACTCCCAAGGGCGCGCGCTGCTGATGCTGTTCCTCTTCAGCGAGGTCGGCGAGCAGGACGCCCCGACCCGCATCCGCGTCGGCTCCCACCTCGACGCCCCCAAGGTGCTGGAGAAGTACGGGCGGGACGGCGCGAGCGGACTGGTCCTCGCCCCCGACCTGGTGGCGGCGTCCGACCACCGGCCCGTCGCCCTGGCCACCGGCTCCCCGGGCGACGTCTACCTCTGCCACCCCTTCCTCGTGCACGCCGCACAACCGCACCACGGCACCCGCCCGCGCCTCATGGCCCAACCACCCCTGATGCCCGCCGCGCCGTACGAGCTGGACCGCGCCGACGGCGCGTACTCACCCGTGGAGACCGCCATCCGCCGGGGTCTGGGGCAGGAGACCCCTGACCCGGACGACCGCGGTCCCCGCGTCCCGTAGCTGCCGACGCCCTGTCCGCGGCCGGGACCCGGGGTGGCAGACTGTCGGTCATGAGTGATCAAACCGGCCGTCCGACCCACCGCCCGCTGGCCCAGCCGTTCTCGCACGCGGGCGCCGCCGCCGACGAACCCCTCGTCGAACGAGTGCTCCCGACCGAGCGCCTCGGCTCTCCGTTCGCCGTCCCGAACGCCTCCGAGGCCGAGCCCGGCGAGGTCCTCCCGTAAGGCCGCCCGGGTCGGCTCGGCCCGGCGGTCCCGCCGCCCGGGCCCCGGTCGACCGCGTGACAAGGCATGTGCAGCGCAAACCGTTCCCGTGCGCCGTGCGCCGTGCGCCGTGCGCCGTGCGCCGTGCCCCGTGCTCCGTGCCCCGTGCTCCGTGCGCCGGCCGGTCCCGGGATCGTGGACCGGCCGGCGCGTCGGACGCTGCCTCGGGCGCCGGGTCAGGGGAAGGCGACCACGTTGCTGGGCACGGTGCTGCCGGTGGGCGTGCTCGCCCCCGTGTCGTCGATGACATGGGTGATCGTGCCCTTGCCGCCGAGGGAGACGGTGAACACGTCGTGGAACCTCACGCCCGGGGCCGCCGGTACCTCGAACGCGTGGTAGCTGTTCACCGACGGGTCGACGTTGAAGTAGCAGTAGCTGCCCAGGCCCCACGCCTCGTGCGAGGTGACGTTGTCGCCCACTTTGTAGGCGGCGTAGCCGTTGGCCCCGGTCGGGCCCGTCCAGGCGGCCTGGTTCGGGACGTCGTACGGCATCTCGTTCTGGAAGAAGATCGTCCTGCCGTTCTGGCCGTTCCAGGTGACGTCGTACTTCTGGTAGTGCTCGACGAACAGGCCCGTCGCCTCGACGTTGTCGCCGTTGACGACCAGGCCGTTGTCGGCGGTGTTGACGTCCCAGCCGACCGTGCCCGCGTTGCCGTGGTCGGCGCGCCAGGCCCAGATGTCGTCGATGATCGCGTCATTGCTGTTGACGACCAGGCTCGCGGTCGCCCGGCCCGCGATCTCGCCGCCGATCCGGAAGAACACGTCCTGGACCGTCGTCGGGTCGCCCGCATGACTCGTGCCCGCCCCCGGGGCCCCGACCGTCAGCAGCGCGGCCGAGTCGGTGGTGCCGGCATCGAACAGCAGGCCCTTGAGCCGCACGCCGTCGACGTCCGCCACGTGCATCGCGTCGACCCCGTTGTCCGGCACGAACGTCGGGTAGCCGATGCCCAGGACCACCGTGTCGGCCTTGGTGACGTTGAGCGTTCGGTCGAGGTGGTAGACCCCCGGGGTGACGAACAGGTTGCACCCCTGGGCCAGCGCCGCGTTGATGGTCGAGGCGGTGTCGCCGGCCTTGACGACGTAGAACCCGCTCATCGGCAGCGAGTTGCCCGCAGTGCTGCCGCCCGCCCAGCTGGGGCCCGAGGCGTCGGTGCGCAGAGAAGGCAGGAACACCCGGTACCGGCCGGTGCCGTCGACGTAGAGGTAGGGCACGTCGCGCGAGACGGGGGTGGTGCCCAGAGTGGTCTCCGGGGGGTTCGGGAAGGTGTTGGCCGGCGCGCCGCCGGTGCCGGAGAAGACCATGTTCCACACACCGCCGCTCCAACTGCCCAGGCTGCTGTCCCGGGTGTACCACTGCTGCTGCGAGGAGGAGGACGCCTGACCCGCCACCTTGCTGTCGGCGACGTAGCCACCGCTCGCCCAGCCGTGGCTGGCCGGGTAGAGCTGTAGGTCGCCGTGGACGTCGACGCGCCGCAGCGGCGCCGCCTGCGCCACGGCCCAGCGGTTGCCGCCGGCCGGGTTGATGGCCAGGTTCTCCGCCGAGCGCCAGAAGTTCTGCGTCGCGTTGCCCGCGTCCGAGGCGTTGAACGCGTCGACCGTGACATGGCCGTTGATGGTCACGTCGTCCGGATTCAGCCCCAGACCCGCGACCGAGGTGTAGAACCCGACGTTGTCCTCAACGCTGTACACGCCGGGCTTGAACAGGTCGGCCACCCGGTCCTCGGAGAACTGCGCGGTGTTGGTGTCCTTCATCCGGGCGAACTGGGCGTCGAGCTCCGCCTGGATGGCGGCGCCGGACATGCCCGGGTCGAAGACGTGCACGTTCGGGCCGAAGTCCGGGGTGTCGGACTGGGCCGGACACCCGGGCGTCGGGCCGCCTCCAGCACCTTGGGTGTAGGTGAAGTGCGGGGTGTCGTACTGCGGGCCGTTCTTCTCGTAGGTGAACCAGTACTCGACCGGGGTGCCGGCGGAGAGCGGGCCGACGGTCCGGGTCCAGGTGCCGGCCTCGTTCGCCATCCGGAAGTTCTGCTGGCCGGCACCGTTGACCAGGTAGTGGACGTCGACGTACCGGGCCGGCGTCGTCGGCGTGAACGCGATCCGTACCTGCGAGGCGCCGAGCGGTGTGGCGCTCTGGGTGTAGTCGCCGGACGCCGCGGACGCGACCCCGGACGCGGACGTGAGGCCGAGCAGCCCGGAGAGCGCCATGGCGAGGACGGCGAACAGGGCCACGACGCGCGACGGCCGGCGGTGCGGGGTTGGGGTCGGGGTCGGGGTCGGGAGGACTATGCGATGCATGCGGTGGGGGGTTCCTCTCGTCTGTGTTCGCGAAATGAACACCGGAGCATGACCCGCGGCCACCGCGGGGCAAGCGCCTTCGAACAGTCCACCAGGACCGTCGTCCAACAGCCGATCGGGAGTGAGCATGTCAGAAGGGGAGTCTCATGGCGGCCTGAACCATCGTCAAGAGGCGGCACACCGTTCATTTTCTGAACACGCCACGCGGCCACCGCCGGACGCCCCTTCAGGGACCGACAGCTCTGCCCTTCCCGCCTCGCGCCACTGCCGAGACTCCGCGGGTCGGCGTGAAGGTGGTGGGGAAATCCGGAGAGCCGCGCAGCCCGGCCGGGGGCGCTCAGCTGCCCGGCGGGCGCGCGGTCGTGCCGGAGGTCAGCCGCCAGAGCCCGGCCAGCTCGTAGTAGACGCCGTTGACCACCTGCAGGAGCACCAGCGTGACCGGCCACAGCAGCGCGCCGAGGCCGGGCACCACGTCCACCGGCAGGGTGTACGCCATCACGATCCGCGCGGCGGCGTCGAGCAGCATCGCCACGCCCCAGATCGCGGTCGAGACCCGCCAGATCCGCCGGAAGGCCGGCTCGCGTTCCCACAGCACGTCCCAGGAGGTGCCGTCGGAGCGGAACCGTCCTTCCAGCAGCGGCCGGCCGCCGTGGAAGAGCAGCGGGCGCCCGGCCCTGATCGAGACCAGGAACCAGAGCCCGGCCACCCCGGTCAGCCACCCGTCCTTGGCCAGCAGGAACCGGGGACTGCCGCTGACCAGCGCGGCCGCGACGCCGAGCAGCATGGTCCCGGCGACGAATCCCGCCATGCCCTCCAGGCTGCGGGTGCGCAGCCAGTGCACCGCTGTGGTGAGCGCCGGCAGGACGGCGCCGGCCAGCAGCGCGACGAACACGCTGCCCCCGGCGGCACGCAGCCCGTAGTACACCCCGATCGGGAGCAGGACGTCCCGGGCGAGGCCGAGCAGCAGGCGCCGGCCGCTGGGCCGCGGTGGCGGCGCGGGGGCGTCGCCGTCGGCACTTCGCGTGGTGGTCACGGCATCCTCCGGGGCACGGGAAGGCCAGCGTAGTGCCGGGTCCGCGTGCTTGCCCGCTCGGCAGCCCGGTCTGCCAACTCGCCTCCGGCTGCGTCCCGTTGGCCCCGGCCGGCCGGTCGGCCAGGCAGCCCGCCCGGCGGATGGTGCTGCCACGGGGACGGACGGGTCAGCGCGGGCGGTACCGCCGGTAGCGGACGTACAGCACGACGCACGTGATCGCGCCGACCGTGCACACCGGTAGGCTCAGCCCGACCGCCATGATCACGCCGTTGCCGACGCCCTGCACGGTCTCCTCACAGGGGCGGCGAGAAGGTTGGCGCGCAGGGCCGACGGAACCGGGTAATGTCTTGGTCATGTTCTTCCAGACGCCGATTTACGAGTGAGCGCGTGACGGGCGCCTGCTGACGTCCTTCGACGTCGCCGCCCGTCCCCCACCGATGAATCCGTAGATCACTTCACTTCACCTCACCACCGGGAGAACCACGCCGTGAGCAAGAACATCAACAACCCCGTGGGCATGGGCGGCGGCCAGCGCAAGAGGCAGTCCCGCGCCGAACGGCAGAACAACGGTCCGCATCGCAACCTCGATCGCCAGGGTGCGGCCGACCAGAAGGCGGAGCTGGTGCGCAAGATGCGCGAGAAGGCGGGAACGGCGGAGGGCACCGGGCAGCCGGGCGACGACACCGTACAGGGCTGACGCACTGCCGCCGCGGCGCGGCACCGTACGACAGCAGGGCTCGGACCGCGCGTCGCGGTCGCCTACTCGGACGCCACGTAGACCCGGAACACCCGGTCGAGCTGCTGTACAGGAAGTCGGCCGGACCGACTTCCTGTACGGAG
>NZ_JBEOSP010000040.1:12926-83367 GCF_040303105.1 Kitasatospora sp. NPDC096128
CGGCCCCCCCCCCCCCACCGCGGCACCCCCCGGCCCCCGCCGGCGCGCCACGTACGCCCCGCGGGCCCGGCCCCCCGCGCCGGGGCCCCGCCCCTGCTGTCGTACTGGGCGTCAATCCGGTCTGCGGCGGTGGGCGAGGGGTCCCACCGGCCGGTGGGACCCCTGCGCGTGGGCGGGTCAGCCCGCCGCGCCCGCCGTCGGCCGGACGGCGACCGCGTCGATCTCGAAGAGCATCCCCGGCAGGGCGAGCGAGGCCACCCCGCTGAGCGTCTGTGCGGGCAGCCGGTCGCCCCAGGCCGCGGCCAGGACCCTGCCGAGGACGGCCAGCTTCTCCGGGTCGTGGTCGACGATGTACGAGCCGAGCCGGACCACGTGCTCGAAGCCGAGGCCGACCCCGGCGAGCGCGGTGCGCAGGTTGGCGAGGGCGAGCTCCGTCTGGGCGGCGAAGTCGCCGGGCACCACCTGGCCGTCGGCGTCGGAGGCGTACTGGCCGGCGATGAACACCGGTTCGCCGGGCGCGGAGGCGGCGTGGCTGTAGCCGAACGGCGTCGGGTCGTGCAGGCCGGGCGGGTTGGTGATGGTGCGGGTGTCGGTCACGGGGTTCCTTTCCTGGTGTCGGGCGGGGCTCGGTGTCGGGCGGTCTACGGCTCGGACCGGGTGGTTTCCTTCCGGGCGTCGCGCCAACTCGGCGACTCCAGGAAGTGGTTGTCGAAGAGGTCCTGCTTGGCGAGCAGTTCCTCGGGCGTCGCCTCGCCCGCGCGGATCCGCTCCAGCAGGCGGAAGTAGTCGAAGCGTTCCACCCCGGGGGTGATCACGATCAGCAGGTCCACCCCGGAGTCCGGCGCCGCCGCGAAGGCATGCGGCAGATGGGGCGGCACCACCACGAGGTCGCCGCTGCGGGCGGTCACCACCTCGTTCCCGACGAGCACGTGGGCCGAGCCGTCGACGACGAAGAACAGCTCCGAGGAGCCCCCGTGGTAGTGCGGAGTGGCGCCGTCCTTGCCGCGCCCCAGCGTGACGCGCAGGGTGCTCAGGGCGCCGCCGGTGGCGCTGGAGTCCGCCAGCAGCCGCCCCTCGCCGCCGGGCATTCCGACGGTCTCGGCT
Organism: Kitasatospora sp. NPDC096128; assembly: GCF_040303105.1. Lineage (NCBI taxonomy): Bacteria > Bacillati > Actinomycetota > Actinomycetes > Kitasatosporales > Streptomycetaceae > Kitasatospora > Kitasatospora sp. NPDC096128. The sequence goes on from NZ_JBEOSP010000040.1 coordinate 14,031, forward strand.
TCGTCGCCCCGCACCACCACGGCTTCCGGTCCGATCAACGTCATTGGCCTCTCCCCACAGTGAGCACTCCAGTAGTTCCATGGCTGATAGTACTACGTCTAACTATCTTCCATCGAATAACATTCCTCCATGGATCACGTGGACGTCATGCTCGACCAGTGGAGCCGGGAGCGCCCGGACCTCGACCTGGCCGCGGTCGGCACCCTCGGCCGCCTCGGCCGCCTCGCGCTGCTCGCGGGCCGGGTCGTCGAAGAGGTGTTCAAGCAGCACGGCCTCCAGCGCGGCGAGTTCGACGTTCTCGCCACCCTGCGCCGCTCCGGCGCGCCGTACGAACTGATGCCCTCCGAACTCGCCGAGCTGCTGCTGATGTCGCGAGCCGGCATGACCAGCCGGATCGACCGGCTGGAATCGGCGGGCCTGGTGGAACGCCGCACCGACCCGGCGGACCGGCGCAGCGTCCGCATCGCTCTCACCGCAGCCGGACGCGCCCTCGTGGACTCCGCCTTCACCGACCACGCGGCCAACGAGACCGCGCTGCTCTCCGCCCTCTCGGGCGGGGAGCGGGCCACCCTGGACGGGCTCCTGCGCAAACTGCTCGCCGACGTCGAGGGCGCGCAGAGTCCGGCGCCCTGACGGCCCCGCCCGCCACCCCCGCCGGAGGTCCGGTCACCCGGGACTGCCGGCGGAACGGTCGCGGTGTTCCGGGCCGCGGGGTGGCCGGACGAGGCCTGCTGACGGGAGGGCCCGGTGGGGGTGGTGGTGAAGTTCGGGCTGGTTCAAGCCACTGAGTGACATGTTCACGACAGTAGAGGGATCTCTCCGTAATCGTACGTGTCAGTAGCGTCATGCTGTTCCTACGGAGACGAACGGGCCGCCGGGTCGCACCGGCGGTCCGTCGTCGTGTCCGGCGGCGCAGCCACGCGATCGGGTGGCCGTCGTCCCGTCGTCCCGCCTTCCGCGCACGCGCTGCGCCCTCCGGCCCGGCCATGGCTGCCGAGCAGCGGCCGCGGGCTGCAACTTCCTGATGAGTAAAGGGGATTGACCGATGCTGCCCACCATGTCGCAGAACGACCGGGAGAGCTTCCTCGCCGACCGTCGAGTCGGGGTGCTGAGCGTCGCGGACCCCAGAGACGGCGACCGGGCGCCCCTGAGCGTGCCGGTCTGGTACGGCTACGAGCCCGGGGGCGAGATCCTCGTCCAGACGGGGCGCGAGACGGTCAAGGGCCGACTGCTGCGCGCCGCCGGCCGGTTCAGCCTCTGCGTGCAGGACGAGCGGCGGCCCTACCGGTACGTGAGCGTGGAGGGGCCGGTCGTGACCGTCGAGGACCCGGTCCCGCCGGCCGTCCGGGACGCCTTGGCGCACCGCTACCTGGAGCCGGACGAGGCCCGCGGCTACCTGGAGGCCACGGCCGACCAGCTCAAGGACGACATCCTGTTCCGGCTGCGGCCGCAGCGCTGGCGGACCGCCGACTTCTCGGCCTTCGCCGCCGACTTCGCCGAGCCCGGCGAGCGCGCTTCCGGAGCCGCCGCTGACGCCGCCGCCGCAGCCGATGTCGCCGCCGCCGACGCCGTTGCCGAACCCGCCGCCGACAGCGCGGACTGACCTGCGCGCCGTCGGCACCGGCCTCATGGCCGCGGCCGGCGGGCCCACTCGCCGAGAAGGACCCATGACCGATATCGATGTCTCGTCACGCCCGCTCCACCTCCCGGCCCCCCGCCCCGCGGCCCGCGCCTCCCACCAGGACCGGCCGCAGGACCTCACCCTCCAGGACCTCACCCTCCCGGAGCTCTTCGCCCGGCAGGCGGCCGCGCACCCCGACGCCCCAGCGGTCCAGCACCGCGAACGCGTCCTGAGCTACGGCCGGCTTGACGCGGGGTCGACCGCCTTGGCCGCCCGACTGCTGGCCGCGGGCATCACCCCCGGCGAACCCGTCGGAGTGTGCGGCAGCCGGTCCCCGGAGGCGCTGATAGCCCTGCTGGGCATCCTCAAGGCCGGCTGCGCGTACGTCCCGCTGGACGACGACCTGCCACCGGCCCGGCTGCGCGCCATGGCCGAGGACGCCGGGCTGCGCGCCGCCGTCACCCTACCCGGCACCGAACGCCCGGTCCGCGGCCTGCGGGTGAGCATCCCGGCCGTCGACGACGGCGACCCCGCCCCCGCGCCCGTTCGGACCGCCGACGTCCGGTCCGCCCCCACCGACTGCGCCTACGTCGCCTTCACCTCCGGCACCACCGGCCGCCCCAAGCCCGTGGCGATCCCGCAGCGCGGCGTCGCCCGGCTGGTCCTGGCCGACCGCGAGCTGCCCCCGCCCGGGCCCGGCGACCGGATCCTGCACGGCTACGGCCTGTCCTCGGACGCCTCGACCATCGAGATCTGGGGCGCCCTGCTCACCGGCGCCTGCCTGGTGATCGCCGACCGCGAGGAACTCCTCTCGCCGACCGCGCTGGAGCACCTGCTGCGCAGCCGGGGCGTCACCGTCGCCTACCTGACCACGAGCGTCTTCCATCTGCTCGCCCGGACCAGCCCGCGGGCGATGGCGGGCCTGCGCTTCGTCTCGGCCGGCGGCGAGGCGATGGACCCGCGTCTGGCGAACGCCGTCCTCGCCGCCTGCCCCGGCACCACCGTGGTCAACTTCTACGGCCCGACCGAGAACTCGGTGGTCTCCACCGCCCACGTCGTCCGCCCGCTGCCCGAGGACGCCGCGGGTGTCCCGATCGGCCGACCGTACGCCGGCACCACCTGCCACGTCCTGCGCGCCGACGGCACACCCGCGCCGCCGGGGGAGGAGGGCGAGCTGTACGTCGGTGGCGACGGGCTGGCCCTCGGCTATCCGGGCGACGACCGGCTGACCGCGGAGCGGTTCGTCCGCCTGCCGCAGGTCGAACCCGGCGGCCGGCTCTACCGCACCGGCGACCGGGTCGTCCGCAACGCCGACGGCCTGCTGGAATACCGCGGCCGCGCCGACCGCCAGGTCAAGCTGCGCGGCGCGCGGATCGAGCTCGACGAGGTGGAGGCCCGGCTGCGCGCCCACCCGGCCGTGGCCGAGGCCGTCGTCGAGGCCGACGGGGACGCGCTGACCGCCTACCTCACCCCCACCGCCCCGGGAGCGGACCTGCCGTTGCCTGAACTGCGCGGCCACTGCGCCCGCTGGCTGCCCCCGCAGGCCGTCCCGGTGCTGGTCGCCCTCGACCGCTTCCCGGTGACCAGCGGTGGCAAGGTGGACCGCAAACGCCTACGCGCCGTCCCCGTCACCGCTGCCACCGCCGCCGCCGCCGTCACCGCCGCCGTCACCGAGGACGCATCGGCGCAGGAGCGGCCGGCCGAAGGGCTCGCCGGGCTCCTCGCCGGCATCTGGCAGCAGGTGCTGCGCACCAGGCCCGCCCCCGAGGACGACTTCTTCCACCTCGGCGGCGACTCACTGCTCGCCTCCGAGGCCGTCACCCGGACCCTGGCCGCCCTCGGCCTCGATGCCGCGCTCAGCTCCACCCTCATCCGGGCCCTGCTCACCGCGCCCACCCTGGCGCGCTTCACCGAGGCCGTCCGCGCCGCCCGCGAGGGCGCCCCGGCCGGCGCCGGGGAGAGCACCGTCGACTTCGCCCGGGAGACCGAACTCGGCTTCCGCCTCCCGCCCGCCCAGGGCCCCGCACCCCGCCCCCAGGACCCGAAGGACGTCCTGCTCACCGGCGCCTCCGGCTTCGTCGGCGCCTTCCTCCTCGCCACCCTGCTGCGCCGCACCGCCGCCCGCGTCCACTGCCCGGTCCGCGCCGCCAGTGCGGCCCACGCCGAACAGCGCGTGCGCACCGCGCTGGCCCGCTACGGCCTGCGGCTCGACGAGGCCGACCGGCAGCGGCTGGAGTGCTTCCCCGCCGACCTCGCCGAGCCCGGCCTCGGACTCCCGGCCGAGCACCTCGCCGACCTCGCCGGCCGACTCGACCTGATCGTCCACAACGGCGCCCAGGTCAACTTCCTCTACCCGTACGAACAGCTGCGCGCCCCCAACGTGGACGGCACCCGCGAGATCATCCGACTCGCCGCGCCCCGCCGCGTCCCGGTCCACTTCCTGTCGACCGTCGCCGTGGTCGCCGGCTCCGGCGCGGCCGGGGTGCGCGAAGCCGCCGAGGACGCCCCACTGGCCCACGCCGACGGGCTCACCATGGGCTACGCCGAGAGCAAGTGGGTGGCGGAAGGGGTGCTGCGCCGCGCCGCGGAGCAGGGACTGCCGGTGGCCGTCCACCGCCCGTACGAGGTGACGGGGGACCAGGCGAGCGGAGTGAGCAACACCGAGACCGCGATCTGCTCCCTGTTCCGGACGATCGCCGAGACCGGGCTGGCCCCGGACATCGCCCTGCCGATGGACTTCGTCCCGGTCGACCACCTCGCCGAGGCCGTGGTCCACATCGCCACCCGGCGGGACGCCGACGGCCGCACCTACCACCTCACCAACCCCCGCCCCGCGATGCTCTCGGACGTCATCGACCGGATGCGGGCAGCCGGCTGCGCGGTGCGCACCCTGCCCTACCCGGAGTGGGTCGACGAGCTGGTCCGGCACGTCGCCGCGAACCCCACGAGCGCCACCGCCCCCTTCGTGTCGCTGTGCGTGGACCGCAGCCGCACCGCCGACATGTCCGTCAAGGAGCTGTACTTCGAGGGCACCTTCCCGGTGCTCGGCCGGCACAACGCCGAGGCCGCCCTCGCGGACAGCGGGCTGCGCTGCCCGCCGGTCGACTCCGCCCTGCTGGACCGGTACCTGGAGTACTTCTTCAGCTCCGGCTACCTCCAGCGCCCGATCACCACCGCCGCCGTCCGGGAGGGCACCCGATGACCGACACCGCCGTCCCCGCCCCCATCCCCGTCCCCGAGGTGACGCCCGGCACTGCCGGACCGCCCTGCGGCTACGCCCGGCTGCGCGCCGAACAGCCCGTCGTCCAGGCGGAGTTGCCCAACGGTGAGACCGCGTGGCTGCTCAGCCGCTACGAGGACGCCCGCGCCGCCTTCGCCGACCCCAGGCTGGTGCGGCCCCTGTTGTCCGCCTGGCCGCCCGTCGAGGGCGACGACGCGCCGCCGCCCTGCCTGCCGACCTTCCTGGAGATGCGGGGCGAGCACCACGAGCGCGTGCGGCGTGCCGTCCTGCCGCTGTTCGGCCGCGGGCGCCTGGAGTTCATGCGGCCCCGCATCCGCGCCATCGCGGCGGAACTGATCGACGCCATGACGGCCGGCTCGCCCGACCGCACGGCCGACCTGGTGGCCGGCTACGTCGAACCGCTGCCGCTGCGCGTGCTGTGCGAGACCATCGGCCTCCCGCACGAGGACCGCGACCGCTACCTCCCGCACACCCTCACCCTGCTCAGCGCCGCCGGGCTGGCCATGGACGAGATCCTCGCCGCGCTGTACGCCCTCCAGGACTACGCCTCGGAGCTGATCACCCGCAAGGAGGAGGAAGAGGGGGAAGAGGGGGAAGCACCGCAGGACGGCGACTACATCCGACTGCTGCTCGCCGAGACCCGCCGCCCCGGCAGCGAGCTGGTCCGGGACGACGTGGTGAGCTTCGTCGTCACGATGCTGATGGCCGGCTACAAGACCAACATGCAGCACACCGGCAACGCGCTGCTCACCCTCCTCACCCATCCCGACCAGCTCCGCCGGCTGCGCGACGAACCCGCCGGGACCGCCACCGCCGTGGACGAACTGCTCCGCCACGTACCGCTGATGAACGCGATCAACATCCTCGTCGCGGAGCAGGACCTCACCCTCCACGGGCAGCGGATCCGGGCCGGTGACGCCGTCGTCCCGGTGCCCGCCTCCGCCAACCGCGACCCCGAGGCGTTCACCGACCCCGACCGCCTCGACCTCACCCGCACGCCCAACCCGCACATCGCCTTCGGCCACGGCCCGCACGCCTGCACCGGCGCACACCTGACCCGCATGCAACTGGCCGTCGTGATCCAGGTACTGCTGGAGAAGCTGCCCGGCGTCGAACTCGCCGAGCCCGCCGAGTCGCTGCCCTGGGACGAGACCACCCCGCTGCGCGCCCCGGCCCGGCTGCCGGTGCGCTGGTGACGACGGCATCGACGCCGCGCACCCCCATCCCCGTACAGAAAGGACCGCGCCACATGAGCGCACCCCAGGCGCCCGCCACTACCGGCGAGGCTGCGGACGGCACGCCGGACGGCACCCCGGACGCGGGCTCCCTGCCCCGCTACCCGTTCAGCACCGACGGCGACCGCCTCGCCCCCGAACTGGACGAACTCCGCAGCCGCTGCCCCGTCGCCCGGGTGCGGACCAACTCCGGCGGCGAGGCGTGGTTGGTCACCGGCTACGAGCTGGCCCGTGACGTCCTGCGGGACCGCGCCTTCGCCCGCTCCGTACTCGGCGAGGCCGACAGTCCGACCCAGGACGCCCCGATCCTGGCGCCCGAACTGCTGGACGCCATGAACCACCTCCAGCAGGCCGGACTGCGCGACGAAGTGCTCACCGCACTCGGCCGCAACCAGCCCGAACTGCCCGCCGACTGGGTCGCCGAGGTCACCCTCGAAGGCCTGGAGCGGATGGTCGCCGAGGGCGCGCCGGGCGACCTGCAGCGCCACTTCGCCGAGTGGGTCGCCGCACAGTGCCTGTGCCGGCTGCTCGGCCTGCCGTTCGCGGACCGGGAGTGGCTCGCGGAGCGAGCCGACAAGGACCTCACCATGGCGACGTACTCCGACGAGGAACTCGCCGTCAACTGGGAGGAGATCCGCTCCTACATGGCCGCCTTCCTGGCCGCCCGCACCCCGGGGCGGCCGCGCGGCCTGGCCGACCGGCTCGCCGACCTGAACGCCGAGCGGAACCTGAACGCCGAGCAGCAGGGGCTGTACGCCGAGCAGCAGGGGCTGAGCGACGAGCAGCTGTCCAACATCGTCTCGGTGCTCTTCGTCAGCGGCTACGAGGACTTCGCCAGCTTCCTGGGCGTCGCCGCCGTCAACCTCCTCCAACACCCCGAGGCGATGGCGGAGTTGCGGGAGAGCCCGGAGGCGACACCCCGGCACGTGGAGGAACTGCTGCGGTGCAGCGTCGTGCTCGGCAACGCGATCCCGCGCTTCGTCACCGAGGACACCTCCCTGGGCGGCGAACAGGTCAGGGCCGGCGACCTGATCCTGCTCTCCCTGGACGCCGCCAACTTCGACCCCGGCACGTTCGCCGACGCCGAGCGGTTCGAGCCCGCCCGCTCGCCCAACCCCCACCTGCGCTTCGGCCACGGCCGCCACCACTGCCCCGGCGCCCACCTGGTGCGGCGGCAGTCCGACACGGCCTTCCGGGTCCTGCTCCAGCGGTTCCCGGGGCTGCGCCTGGCCGTGCCCCTGGACGAAGTCCCCTGGCACCCCGACCGGATGGCCATCATGGCCGCCGCCGTCCCGGTCACCTGGTGACCTGACCCGGTGTCCGTATCCAAGAACTCTTCGGGCAGGCAGCAGATCTCCCCGAACCTGCACGTCAGCGGTGCGAACGTCCTCTGAGAGACGACGACTCCCGTGCGGGTCGCGGCAGTCGAGCCGCGTCCCGCACGGGAGGTCCGATGGATCGTCAGGCGACGGTCAGGTCGTACGGACCGGCCAGCACCAGGTAGCCGTCATTGGCCAGCAGCCACAACTGGTACTTCCCGGCGCCGAGCCCCCGGGAGTCGGGGATCGAGACAGTGCCGTCGGCGTTCGGGGTGTACTGCCAGTGCAGCGAGCCGGCGTTGAGGGCCGCGCCGGGGCGGTAGATGCCGACCCAGTTCTTCGGCATCACCTGGTCCGCCGGGATGCTGTACCCGACGGAGATGTCGGTGCCCTGGGGGCTGGTGGCGGGCACGGTCAGCGCGGCCTTCGGCGCGGCGGGCGTCGGGGTCGGGATGGGCGTCGGGGTGGTGGCGGGCGTGCCGGTGCTGACGGCCCTGCCGGGCAGGGCCAGCGGGCCGCCGCTGTCGGAGAGTTGGTAGTACGCGGCCAGGCGTTCGGTGATGGTGGCGGTGTGCGGGACGAGGGTCGGGAAGTTGGCGGTGAGCACCGTGGCGGTGGCCGCGGTCAGCTCGGCGAGCCCGCGGGTGGCGCCGGTCAGGTACGGCTCCAGCTTCTGGAACAGCTGGTGGTCGCTGGTGAGGTTGAGCGCGCCAAGCGCCTTGGCGTAGCCGGGGGCGCCGGGCGAGCTGGTGTCGAGGACGCGGCTGACGTAGGTGACGCGGTGCATGACGCGCCAGCACGGGGGCTTGCGGTCGGCCTGTCGGGCCTTGGCGAGTTCCCGGGCGTGCGGGTGGGGGTTGTTCTCCAGCCATTCGGGGTCGACGACCTTGCCGTAGAAGTCCTCGAAGTTGTCGCTGGAGGTGTCGAGGTAGAAGGTCATGAACCGGTAGGCGTCCACCCGGCCGGGGGTGAGTACGGGCTTGTTCTTGGCGTCGAAGACGGGGTTCCCGGCGGAGTCCTGCTTCTGCAGGTCACCGTTGGGCTTGGCGGTGACGTCCAGGCTGAAGGTGCGGCTGGAGTCCTTGGACTTGCGGCGGGTGAGGCTGAATCCGCCGCCGATGGCGAGCTCGTATCCGGCGTCGAAGCCGATCCCGGCGGCCTCGAACGTGCCGCTGCTGGAGTAGGTGGCGCCCATGGTGAGGCTGTACTCGCCCGCGGTCGTCTGCACGACCTGGTCGGTGGTGCTGGTGACCTCGGAGAACAGGCCGCCCGCCGCCGTCCACACATAGGTGTTGACGATGTTGCGCTTCGCCGCGGACTTTCCGGCGGCGCGGGCCTTGGCGGCGTCGCCGCTCGCGGCGGTCAGGCCGGTGCTGCCGGTGCCGCCCATCATGCCCTTGAGCACCCGGTCGGCGGCCGCGGCGATCGGGTCGGGGCTCAGCGGGTGGGAGTTCACCGACTCGTAGAAGCCCTGGAGTTGGCGTTCCTCGCGCTGGATCCGGCGCCTGAGCGCGTAGGCCTCCTTGGGCCGGAAGTAGCTGAACCCGGTGCCGGTGCCCGCCTTCGGGAAGTCGGGGTCGGGGAACGACTGCAGGGCGCCGGTGGCGGGGTCGGCGGCGAAGCCGACCACGCCGTCGAGGGTGCCCTGCTTGGTGTACTGCGGGTTGATCGGGAACGGGATGATGTTCCAGTCGGTGGGGATGTCGGGGTTGGGGATCATCCGGTAGGCGACCAGCGCGCCGTTGTGCTTCAGCCGCAGCGCGTACTGGTCCGCGGTGTCGGACTGGACGAACGCGAAGCCGGTGTTGGCGGGCACCCAGCGGCGGCCGGCCGTGGGGTTGACCTGCTTCTTGGCGTCGTCGGGCTCCCAGGAACCGGTCAGGGAGACCTCGCTGGTGCGGGTGATGGTGGCGCCCTGGGTGACTTGGGTCTCGCCGCTCCAGCCCCAGCTCTGCTTGATCTCCGCGCTGACGCCGGCGGTGGCCGAGCCGCTGGAGGCGCGTTTTGCGGTGCCGGCGCCCAGCGGCGCGGCGACGATGTAGGTGTCGTCGCTGACCGAGCCCTTGAAGTAGGCCTTCGCCGAGGCGTCGAAGCTGCCCTTGCTCTCTCCGGCCAGCGTGTCGGTGACGGTGTTGGCCTGGACGAACTTCACCGAGGACGCGTCCTTGAAGTCGTCCGAGGTGCCCTTGATCAGGTTCTCCGACGGGACGGGCGGCGCGCCTTCGAGGTAGCCGACCAGTTGCGGCGCGAACTGCGCCTGGCCGACCCAGGTGGTGACCAGGTCACCGACCTTGTACCCGGTGGTGAGGTTCCAGGCGCCGTCCCGGATCGCGGAGTAGGCGCGCTTCATCACGCCGAACCGCAGCCCCTGCGAGTCGGTCTGCAGGTCGGCGTACTCGCCGGCCTGCGGGGTGGCACTGATGCGGCGCTGGAAGACGGTGCGGGTGCCGGTCAGCGCGGAGCGGACCTGGGCGGTGTCGTCGCTGATCGGGGCGTGTGAGATCAGCACATCGGGCACCGGAGAGGACGGGTAGAGGTGGCAGCCCGCCGGTCCGGCGTCGAGGACCTTCACCTCGGCCGTCGTACTGTCCAGGTCGATCGGGTAGTAGGCGAGCAGGTCCTCGTTCACCGTCCGCAGGCGGGTGAACATGTTGTCGAGGATCTGCTCCTGGGTACGGCAGGTCCGCCACACCCGCAGCTCGTCCAGACCGCCGTCGAGCAGCTGGCTCCAGCTGCCGTCGCGGCGCTGCATCGCGCCGACGGTGACCTGCGGGGCACCGAAGTCCGTGAGCGCAACGTTGTTGTCGGTCGTGCCGACGGAGGGGACTCCGTTGTAGTACAGGGTGATCGTGTTGCCCCGGGGGTCGGGGGTGCGGACCCGGGCGGCGCCGCGCAGCTGGGCGGGGTAGGTGCCGCAGGCGTCCGCGGTGACGGCTCCGGTGCGCTCCGGGAAACGCCACCAGGCGAGCAGGCCCTTCTCGTCCGGGGCGACCGCCCAGACGCCGATCTCCTCGGCACTGCGGACGACGTTCCAGATCCGCACCTGCGACAGGATGCCGCGGAACCCGAACGCGGTGGTGCCGACGCGGTACCGGCCGATCTCGCAGTTGGCGTCGTTGCCGATCGACTTGGCGCCCTTGAAGGTGCCGGAGTCCCCGCCCGCTGTCGTCCCGTCGACGTTGAACCGGATCTTGATCTCGCCGGTGACCGGGTCCGGGGCGGACCGGGTGACGGCGACCTTGGTGAACTGCCCCAGCGGCACGGGGGTCGCGGACGTGTACGTCCTGACGGATCCGGCCCGTCCGTCACCGGATTCGAAGGCGAACGCCAGCTTCCCGTCGCCGGTGAGGTAGAAGGCGTACGGAACGGCGTCGTCGAGGCCGGTCTCCAGGGCGCCCTTGCTGACCAGGCCCTGCGGGGTGCCGAACCTGTCGACCTTGAGGAACGCCTCGATGGTCAGCTCGCCCGCCAGGTCCAGGCTGTCGGGGCCGCCGGCGTCCAGGTGGCCGGTGCCGTCCAGGGAGACCGCCCAGTCCTGCCGGAAGCTCACGCCGACGTGGCTCCACTCGCCCACCGGGAAGGCGGCCTTGCTGGTGATCGCCTGGGTGCCCACGGCGGCCGACACCTGGAAGCTGTAGGGCGCGGACGGCTCGTAGAAGGAGAGCGGCCCGTTCGGGGTTCCGTCGTGGCTGTTCCCGGTCCGGTCCTTGGTCTGGCCGTCGGGGAACGTCCAGTACGCCAGCAGCCCCTGCTCGGCCCCGGTCATCCGGCGCTTGGCCGAGACCAGAATCTCGCCCGGGGTGCGGGCCCGGCCCCAGACCCGGAACTCGTCGGACCAGCCCGGGGTGCAGCCCAGCAGCGTGGAGGCGGTCTGCCGGTAGGCCGTCCTGGCGATGTCCTGGGCGACCTGCACGCCGTCGCGGTACAGCGTGCGGCGCCGGGTGGCGGCCTCGTACACCGCGCTCCAGCAGTGCCAGCCGAGGTCGTCCTGGCCGCCGGACAGCCGGTCCGCGCCGCCGCTCGCGTCGCGCCAACCGAAGGAAACCTGTCCGGACGCCTGGAGAGCGAACTCCAACGAGGGCGCCCCGGCCACGAACGTGGTGTGCCAGAAGACCAGGCCGTCCGAGCCCGGCTCGCGACGTGCCCAGAACTCGATGGTGAAGTCGCTTCCGCCCAGGGCGATCCGACTGCCGCAGTTGAGGTGGCCGCCGTTGGAGCGCATCGCACTCCGGTCGCTCGTCGCGGTGAGCGCCAGCGCGTACGGGACGTCACCGGAGTTGGCCTGCCAGATCCGGCTCCGGCCGTCGACCGAGGCCGGGTTGACCCAGGCCTCCACGGTGAAGTTCCCGTCCGGGGAGACGTTCGGCCACTTGCCGCTGGGCAGCGTCAGGCGCTGGCCGTTCTTGCCGAAGTTCAGCGCCCGGCCCGGGGCGTCGCCCCGCCAGCGCGGCAGCAGGGGCTGCGCGCCGTCGGCGGCCGTGCCGTCGGCGACCTGCTGGTCGGCGGCGACGCCGACGGTGGAGACGCCGAGGATCCGGGAGCCGGCGGCGAGCGAGACGCCCGGCGCGGTGCAGGTGGCCCTCGCGTAGTCGTACAGCGCCGAGTAGAGGTCCTGTCCGCGGGTGTCGGCGAGGCCGCCGACGGTCAGCGTGATCTTGTTGCTGCCGGTGGCGACGGTGCCCGCGACGGTGCGCAGCCGGCCGCCGATGGCGACGGCCGAGCCTGCGGCCAGGCCCTGGGTGAGCGGTTCGGCGAGTTCCACGACGGCGTCCTGCGCGGCGCTGATCCGGCCGAGCAGGGCGCCCGCGATCCGGCGGCCGTTCAGCACCCGGGCGAAGTCGCCCGCCGCGCGCGGCACTTCGGGGAACCGTTCGACGGTCGTGCCCGCCGTCACGGTGACGGTGCAGGTGTCGGCGGTGCCGCCGGCGGCGACGGTGACGGCGAAGTCGGCCAGCCGGGCGCCCGGATCACGGCTGATCAGGGAGACAGCGCCGGTGCCCGCGGTCAGCTTGCGGGCGGCGCGGGAGACCGTGGTGGGGTAGTAGACGGAGAAGAACTGCCCGTCGGCGCCCGCGTAGTAGAGCACCACGTCGCCGTTGGCGCTGTCCAGCAGGGACGGCGCCCGGTCGCTCCAGGCGAAGGTCAGCAGCGCGCCGTACGCGCTCAGGCCGCCCCGGTCGACGGCGACCCGCGGCATCGGCACCTGCACCTCGGCGGCGCCCTTCAGTCCGCCGGAAACCAGGGCCAGCTCCGCTTCGGCGGCGGCGACCTGGGCCTGGTCCTGGCCGATCCGGGCCTGCGCGGCGTACCTCTCCTGCAGCCCGTCGATCCACACGTCACGCTCGGACCGGCGGTTGCCCTTGTCCTTGAGGTAGTCGATGTAGCTCAGGGCGCCCGGCAATCCGTCGACGAGCTTGCGGTCGTTGCCCAACTGGATCCGGGCGGTGTCGAGCTTCGTCTGGGCGGCGGCCAGCTGGTCGTAGTTGTTGCCGGTCGCGGGCGGGCCGACCGGGTCGAGTGCCAGTTCGCGGGGGACGGCGGCGAGCCGCCCGCCCCGGTCGAGCGCGAAGTCCAAGGTGCACAGGTAGCTGCGGCCCGTGATGCCGTCCTTCAGCGGCGGCCCGGAGGTGGCGCAGGCCAGCAGGACGCGGGCCTGGCGCTTCTCGGTGGCGACGCTGCCGTAGCCGGAGGCCTGCGTCTCCTGCTGGAAGTAGAGCGTGGCGCTCAGGCCGCCGACCACCTCGCGGCCCTTGATCGTGAACATGTCGCGGGACAGCCCTGCACCGTCGCCGATGGGGGCGTCCGAGCCGACCCAGGTCGCCCCCTTGACGCTCGCGTCGCGGCGGCGGTCGCAGAGGTTGGCGGCGACGGCGCCGACGCCCTCGTCCATCCGCAGGTAGCCGACCAGGCCGGGTTCGGTGCCGATCTGGCGCCGGCCGCGGTCGGCGAGGTCGGCGGCGCTCCGGGCCTGGTTCCAGATCCGCACCTCGTCGAGGTCGCCGGCCCATCCGTTGACCTGCGCCCCGTTGTTCCAGGAGGTGCCCAGTACGTTCGCGGACGCCGGGACCGGCGCGGTCGGCACGGTGGTCCGGCCGACTTCGGCGCCGTCGACGAACAGCGCGACCTCGCTGCCCTTGACGACCATCGCCACGTGGGCGTAGACGCCGGGGGTCAGGGCCTGCTTGCCCGTCAGTGCCCAGCCCCGGGGGCCGCAGCCGGCGGTCAACCGGTACTGCCCGTCCAGGCCGAGGTGGAAGCCGGTGGGCACGCTCTCGTCGAGCGAGGCGAGGATGGTGCCGGCGGGCGCGGTGGGCTTCACCCAGGCCTCGAAGGTGCAGCCGCCGGTCGGCGCGGGCAGCCCGTCGGTGCCGATCCGCACGTCGGCGGCGGTGCCGGCGGTGAACCGCAGCGCTGTGCCGGCTCGGTCGGTGGTGGCGGGGACGGGGATCAGCGGGCGGCCGGTGTTCGGGTCGGTGCCGGGTTCACGCTCCAGCACGGACTTGCGGTACCGCGGGTCGGGGCTGGTGTACAGCTGGGTACCGGCGGTGTCGAACAGGCCGTCCTCGGACTGCTCGCAGTTGTACGACTCGATGCGCTTCTCGGCGGCGTTGTTGACGAACAGCTGCCAGCGCGAGGCGCCCTCGACCTCGGTCGGCAGCAGCATCACGGCGTACCCGCCGTCGGTCAGCTGCGGCACGAACGACAGCCTGGTGGTGGGCTCGTAGAACTGCTTGCCGTCCATGTCGCGAGTGCCGAGCGTGTCGGTGCCGCCGGCCGCCGGCCGGTACTTGCTGCGCGAGCGCTGGTAGCGGGCCTCCACCACGGGTTTGAGCGCCGAGCCGACCAGCGCGTACCGGTCGCACAGCAGCGAGGAGTCGGCGGCCGGCACCTTCGCCCCGCCGTCCTTCAGGTAGTCGGTCCGCTTCGGGTCGCCGGACAGCGTTCTGCCGGTGGTCCGGTACACCGCGTCGGCGTGCCCGGCCTCGACGGACTGCCGGAACACCAGGATGTAGCGGCCGTCCGAGAGCACCTGGATCGGCACCGGCGCGGTCAGCCGCGCGGTGGTCGACAGGAAGGGGTCGGTCTCCGCGCCGAACAGCTCCTGCGGCCGGATCTCGGCCGTCCCGCCGGCCCTGACCGTCGGCAGCGGGTACGTCATCGGCACGTCTTCGTACGGGTCGACGAACTCGGTCGGGAACGGCAGCAGGGCCGGCTCCGCGTTCCAGTACGCCGCGTCCAGGTCGCCCTTCTTGGCGTCCGCCTGTTCGAGGTCGAGCACGCTGTAGTAGATCCGTCGCCTGTCGTCCATGGCGAACGCCACGGTCGTCCCCAGGTGGCGCACCATCGCCGTGGACACGTAGGTCCGGTCCCGGTACGTCCTCACCAAAGCCTTGTCGCGCAAGCGCTCCACTTCCCCCCTGCTACGGCCCGCCGGGCATGCCGGGGCCGGATCGTGTCCAACGACGTGTGCGCGCCCCCGATTCGGGGCGGTGGAACCCGCGGCAGGGCATCCGAGGTGCCAGGACGCCGCTGACCGCGGCAGTGCAGTGATGTGCCACAGAAACCGGGCGGTTCGATTCGAACCGACATCCGCTCACGGCATCCTATGCGCCCGCTCCACGGCCGGAAGGAGAAGTTCCGATTCTGGCCACCGGTTGACCGAAGAACGCTCACCATCCGAACCTGATGGACCGTCAATCATACGGCCCTGCGCCGAATCCGCGCCGTTCCCGCCGCCGGGTCGATCCCGGTGCACGGGGGGCGCACGGTCGTGCTGGTCGGCGCGCAGCCGCGGCCGGTGCCGCAACTGCGCGCCGCCGGTCGCTCAGTGCAGGAGTTCGAGCGCGCTGTCCGCGTCGTTGACGAAGTAGACCGCGCCCCGGTCGAGTCGAACGCGGGACGGGCGGCCCTCGGCCCCCGTCGGCGCCGACATGCCGACGCCCCGCCGGTCCGGCCCCGAGGGGGGCCGGACCGGCGGGGAGAGGGGGCCCCTAAGGTCAGCGGGCGCTGCCGCGGCGGCGGCGGAACACGAGGATGCCGCCCGCCAGCGCCAGTGCCGCGGCCGTGCCGCCGATCACGACGGGCGCCGAGGACGGGGCCGCCGCCGCCCCCGCCGCGGTGCCGTAGCCGCTGGACATCCCGGCAGCGGCGTACTCCGAACCGGGAAGCTTGTCGGCGTACCGGGCCTTGACGAGCTTCTGGTACTCGCTCAGCGAGGCCGAGGACCGGCCGTTCAGTCCCTGCCGCGCCTGGTCGTTGAGCGGCTCGACCGTGGTGAGCCGCAGCTGGTACCAGCCGCGGATCTGGGGCTCGCTGAACACCAGCGTCCCGGGGGCGGCCTTTCCGGCGTACCCGGCGTCGCCGGCGCCGTCTCGCACGCCGGCCAGGTGCCAGCCGCCGCCCTGGGTGGGGGCGAGCATGACGGTGGCCTGGCGGCCGTTCACCGTGCTGTTCAGCGCGGAGACCAGATAGCTCAGCCGGATCGCCTGGGCGGCGACCGGCAGGGCCGTCCCGGCGACGAATTCGGGGGTGAGCTCGTTCAGGGCCAGTGGGTCGTCGACCGTGAAGGCGGGGAGGCCCGCGCACGGGTCGGCCCGGTCGGGGATCGGCTGCGCCGCCGGAGGCGCGTCCCCCTTGGGCAGCGGAACGCTGAGGAAGCGGCAGACGGCGTCTCGGACGTCGGCGGACTTCGCCAGGTCGAGGGCGGACCCGTAGTCCGGGATGTCCGCCGGGAGCGGATCCTTGACCGGGGCCGCGTGGACGGGCCCGGCGAGCGCCAGCAGCGTGCAGGCGCCGGCTGCCAGCAGGGCGGCTGGGCGGAGGCGGCGGGTGGTCGCCGGTCCGGCGGGTGTCGTGGTCCTGTGCATGGCCGTCCGCCTCACCTGGAGATGCCGATCCGGGAATGGGTCCACTTGAACGAGCTGTTGCTGACGTAGTCGGCGTAGTTCCACCACGTGTAGGTGGCGGTGTCCGGCCACGGGTCGGCGACCCCGATGGTGTTGTTCGAGGTGTCGAAGCCGTAGACCACGTTCATGTGGCCGCCGCCGGACGTCCAGCCGATCCGGGCCGCGACCGGCCGGGCCGCCTTGACGTCGGTGTAGACCTGGTTGAAGGTGGCCGCGGTGTTCTGGCCCGTGCCGAGGTTGGTCATGCCGAGGCTCTTCCAGCCCTTGGCCATGTCGTCGAGCGTGGCCGGCTGGTTGTTGCAGCCGTAGTACGGCTGGGCCCGGGTGCAGAAGTCCGCCTGGGTGCTGCCGTAGCCCTGGAACTTGGCGATGGTCAGGCCGGAGGCGACCCAGCACCACTGGGACTTCTCCTGCTTGAGCATGGTGATGTTGTCCTGGCCGGCCTCGGCGTGGGCCTGGCCGCCTGCGGTGGCGAGCAGCGCCGAAGCCGTCAGGAGGACGGTCGTCGCCGTGGTCGTGAATCTGGATCTGCCCATGGGTCTGCCTTCCCGCGCGGAGCGCGATGGGGGTCGGGGGATCAGCAGAGCCATGACAGCACGCGATGGTGCGATTGCGGAGCGTATGCGAAGGAGTGTTGCGATCGAGTGTGCATCGCGACCGCGGAGGCCGGCGCGTCGGCCGCCCGGCGGGTCGGCCGCCCGGTCGGGGTGGCCGGGTCGGGCCTGCGCCCGTGCAGCGCGAGAGCGGCGGTGACTTCCCCCGGGAGGGGACACGTCGTGGTGCGGCGGGCGGATCGTGGTGACGTAGGGTGATAGGGGGTCGACAGGGGGGAGTCGAGAGCTGGTCGGCGGCAGGCCCCGCGCGGACCTGCCCTCGAACCCCGTTCCACCACGTCCCGCCCTTGGCCCGTGGCGGGCGCCCTGGGGCGCCCGCAGACAGGAGAGTTGAGTTGTCGTCCGACAGTACGCAGTGCCCGCAGTGGGTCCAGGACCGTCCGTCCACGTCCCGTGCCCCCAGAGCGGACCTGCTGCTCGACGGCCGCTCGCTCACCGTCAAGGAGGCCGCCGCGGCGGCCCGTCGGCCGGTGGCCTGGCGGGTGGCCCTGGCGGACGGCGCGGTCCACCGGATGAAGCGGTCGGTGGACCTCAAGAACGCGATCGTCGACTCCGGGCAGCGGGTGTACGGCGTCACCTCCGGCTTCGGCGACAGCAGCACCCGGCAGATCTCCCCGCGCAAGGTCGAGGCGCTCCAGGCCAACCTGATCCGCGGCTTCAACTGCGGCCTGGGCCCGGCGGCTTCACCCGAGGTGGTGCGGGCGACGGTGATCGCCCGGGCGAACTGCCTGGCGCGCGGCAACTCCGGCATCCGCCCGGAGGTCGTCCAACTGCTGCTGGACTGCCTGGAGCAGGACGTCCTGCCGGTCGTGCCGGAGCGCGGCTCGGTGGGTGCCAGCGGCGACCTCGTCCCGCTCAGCTACCTCGGTGCGATGCTCACCGGGCACGGTGCGGTGCTCCACCGGGGCCGGGTGCGGCCCGCCGCCGAGGCGCTCGCGGAGGAGGGCCTGGAGCCGGCGGTGCTCGCCTCCAAGGAAGGGCTGGCGCTGGTCAACGGCACCTCCTTCATGGCGGGCTTCGCCGTCCTGGCGCTGCACGACGCGACCGAACTGGCCTTCGCCGCCGACCTGTGCACGGCACTCGCCTCCCAGGTCCTCAACGGCAATCCGCGCCACTTCGACCCGTTCGTCTTCGACCACAAGCCGCACCCGGGCACCGCCGACTCCGCCCGGACGGTGCGCCGGCTGCTCGGGCGGCTCGGCGACGGCCCGTACGCGGCCGACGAGGACGCCGGCCGGGCCGACCCGATGCCCGACGGGACGGGCTACCGCCGGCTCGCCGAGGCCGTCCAGGACCGGTACTCGATCCGCTGCGCGCCGCACGTCAACGGCGTCCTGCGGGACACCCTCGCGTTCGCCACCGACTGGACGCACGTCGAGATCAACTCCTCCAACGACAACCCGCTGTTCGACACCGACGCGGGGGTGGTCGTCAACGGCGGCAACTTCTACGGCGGGCACATCGGCCAGGCGATGGACTCGCTCAAGACCGCCACCGCCAGCGTGGGCGACCTGCTGGAGCGGCAGTTGCAGCTGGTGGTGGACGAGAAGTACAACAACGGGCTCACCGCGAACCTCATCCCGCGCTTCCCGGAGGACAGTTGGGAGGCCGGCCTGCACCACGGCTTCAAGTCCCTCCAGTTGGCGGCCTCCTCGCTGGTCGCCGAGGCGCTCAAGCTGACCATGCCCGCGACCTCCTTCTCCCGCTCCACCGAGGCGCACAACCAGGACAAGGTCAGCATGGGCACCATCGCCGCCCGGGACGCCCGGACGGTCGTCGAGCTGGTGCGCGAGGTGGCGGCGATCCACCTGCTCGCCCTGTGCCAGGCCGCCGACCTGCGCGGCCCCGAGCGGCTGAGCGGGCCGACGGCGGCCGTGCACGCGGCGGTGCGCGCGGTGTCGCCGGTGATGGACGGGGACCGGGGGATGGAGCGGGACATCGCGCT
The DNA here is from genome assembly GCF_040303105.1 of Kitasatospora sp. NPDC096128. Taxonomy (NCBI): domain Bacteria; kingdom Bacillati; phylum Actinomycetota; class Actinomycetes; order Kitasatosporales; family Streptomycetaceae; genus Kitasatospora; species Kitasatospora sp. NPDC096128. Next base: position 32,912 of record NZ_JBEOSP010000040.1, read on the forward strand.
GGTGGCGGAGCTGATCGCGTCAGGCCGGCTGCGGGCGGCGCCGGCCAGCCTCTGATCCGGATCTGGTGCCTGAACTCCCTTTGAATCAAGGAGAGTTCAGGCACTCGCAGGACTACACCGTCGGCTTGCTGAAGTGCTCGATGGCGGCCGCGTAGCCGTCGGCGGCGTGGCCGCGGGCGGCGACGGCCTCCATCACCGCGAGCAGCTGCCGGGGCAGGTCGGGGTTGACGCTCCGCCGCTCGCTCTCCTGCAGGAGGTGGACGGCCCCGGCCAGGTGGGTGCTGAGCGCCGAGTCCTCGGCGGTGTAGTCGCCCTCGTCGATCTGCCGGGCGTAGCGGTTCACGAAGACGCCCATGCCCGCGAACAGCAGCTCGGCGGTCGGCGCGAACTCGGTCGCCCCGATCCCGGCCGTGCGCAGCAGCGCCGCCGCGTGCAGGAAGCCGTTCAGGCCGGACCACAGCACGCTGAGCATCGCGACGTCGTGCAGCGAGGCGAGCCCGCTGTCCGCGCCGAGGTGGATCGGGTTGCCGCCGAGCGCGGCCAGCGTCCCCTGGTGGGTACGGAAGGCCTCCTCGGGCCCGCTGTAGAGCACGGCGGTGTCCGGTCGGCCGATGGTGTCGGGGGTGGCCAGGAGCGCGCCGTCCAGGCTCTGTGCGCCGAACCGGGCGGCGGCCTCGGCGACGTCGGCGGCGTCCTGGGAGGTGCCGGAGGTGACGTCGACCAGGACCCGGCCGGCCAGAGCGTCGCCCGCGGCGGCGAGGACCTGGTGCACCGCGCGGTGGTCGTGGAGGCAGAGCACCACGAGCGGCGCGGCCGCCACCGCCTCGGCGGGGGTCGCGGCGCGCCGGGCGCCCCGGGCGACCGGGCCGTTCGCGCGGGCGGCGGTGCGGTTCCAGACCGTGGTGGGGTGGCCGGCGGCCAGGAGGGCGTCGGCGAGTGCCGTGCCCATCAGGCCGAGGCCGAGCACGGCGACGGGAGCGGGGGCGGGGGCTTGGGGCGTGGTCACGGGGTCTCCCTCTGGTGGTCGGCGACGGTGCGGAGTTCGGCCGGGCGGGTGCGGAGTTCGGCCGGGCGCGCGCGGCGCGGTTCGTTCAGCAGGCGCACCATCGGCTCCTCGACGGCGAGGTGCAGCAGCCAGGCGGCCGCCAGCGATCCGGCGACGAGGACGACGGTGAAGAGCAGCGGGCGCAGCCCGTCGGCGGTGCCGTCCGGGTCGAGCAGGGCGTCGCCGTGCTCGATCACCAGCAGGTGCGTCAGGTACAGCGCCATGGACAGCGCCCCCAGCCGCTCGGTGACCGGGTGGGCGAGCCAGGACGGCCGGCCGAGCCGGTCGGCGTTGGCGGTCCCCGCGATCAGCGCCGCCAGCGGCAGGACGGTGATCGCGGCGATGCCGAACATCAGCGGGGCGACGTGGTCGAGCGGGTAGAGCAGCGCGAAGGCGAGCGCGCCGTGCCAGCTCCGGACCCGGTCGAGCCGCCCCTCCTGGACCAGCCGGGCCAGCACCACGCCCAGCAGGAACTCCGGCATCCGGGCCGGCGGGAAGGTGTAGCTGAACCAGATCTGGCGCTGGGTCACAGCGAGGCCGAACGGCGGCCCGTCGAGCAGCGGTCGTGCGGCCGTGGCCAGCAGCGGGACCAGGACGACGGCCGCGACGGCCGCCGCGGCCCAGTGCCGGAGCCGCTCGGGGCGGATCGCGGCCGCGCGCCGGGCGACGACGGGGAACAACAGGTAGAAGGCCAGGTCGCAGCAGAGCGACCAGGAAACCCCGTTCACCCCGGGGTCGAGCAGGTCGAAACGGGGGGACCAGGTCTGCACGAGCAGCGCGTTGGGCAGCCAGGCGTGCAGCGGCACGGCCCGCCCGGCGGCGGCCAGCAGCAGCACGCCGAGGGCGAGGGTCACCAGATGGCTGGGGAGGATCCGGGCCACCCGGCGGCGCCAGAAGATTCCGACCGGTTGGTCCGGACGCCAGGCCCAGGTCAGCAGGAAGCCGCTGAGCAGGAAGAAGAACGTCACTGCGGCGAAGCCCAACCGGAGCAGCACGGCGTTCTCGCCGTGGCCGCGCGTCCAGATCAGGCTGGAGTGCTGGGCGACCACGGCGGCCGCCGCGACGAAGCGCAGACCGGTGAGCGAGGGCAGCCGGGTCGTTCGGCCGAGTGCCAAGAGCGTTCCCGAGGTGTCGGAGCGGGTGGGGGAAGGCCCGGTGATCGTATCCGAACCGGCTGATTTCTTGGGCACTTTGACGGCTCGTCGGAAATACCGGGACGATTGACTGCTCTGCATACTTTCCTGGTGAAAATGTTGACGGCGGGTCAGATCTGATAGAGATCACCTACCCGGCTAAGGTGCGTGCGCGATTGTCCGACGTCGCGCCGCCCCCTGCCCGCCCCGCCCAGGACCGGAGACCCACGTGGCCGACAATGACACCCTGCGCCAGTACTTGAAGCGTGTGGTCGCCGACGCCGTCGACACCCGGGAACGCCTGCGCGCCCTGGAGGAACGGCAGTCCGAGCCGATCGCGGTCATCGGCACCGCCTGCCGCTACCCCGGCGGCGCCGACACCCCGGAACGTCTCTGGCAGTTGGTCGCCGACGGGGTCGACGCCGTCTCCGGATTCCCGTCGAACAGGGGCTGGCCGCTCGACTCCCTGTTCCATCCCGACCCCGACACCGTCGGCACCAGTTATGTCGAACACGGCGGATTCCTGTACGAGGCCGACCGGTTCGACGCCGAATTCTTCGGCATGTCACCCCGGGAAGCCCTCGGCACCGACCCCCAGCAGCGAATCCTGCTGGAAATCGCCTGGGAGGCCTGCGAAAGCGCCGGAATCCCGCCCGAGCAGCTCCGCGGCAGCCGCACCGGCGTGTTCGCCGGGGTGATGTACAACGACTACGGCAGCCGGCCGCAGCTGCCCCGCGAGGACTTCGAGGGCTACCTCTTCAGCGGCAGCGCTCCCGGCATCCTGTCCGGCCGACTCGCCTACGCCTTCGGCCTGGAGGGCCCCGCCGTCAGCGTCGACACCGCCTGCTCCTCCTCCCTGGTCGCCCTCCACCTGGCCTGTACGGCGCTGCGCCGCGGCGAGTGCGACCTCGCCCTGGCCGGCGGAGTGACGGTGATGTCCACCCCCGCCGCCTTCCTCGGCTTCTCGCGCCAGCGGGCCCTCTCCCCGGACGGCCGCTGCAAGGCCTTCTCGGCGGCCGCCGACGGCGTCGGCTGGGGCGAGGGCGCCGGGCTGCTGATGCTCGCCCGGCTGTCCGACGCGCGCCGGGACGGCCGGCGGGTGCTCGCCGTGGTGCGCGGCTCGGCCGTCAACCAGGACGGCGCCTCCAACGGGCTCACCGCGCCCAACGGGCCCGCCCAGGAACGGGTGATCCGCGCCGCCCTGGCGGACGCCCGGCTCACCACGGAGGACGTCGACGCGGTCGAGGCCCACGGCACCGGGACGGCGCTCGGCGACCCGATCGAGGCCCGGGCGCTGCTGCGCACGTACGGCGCCCGCTCGCCGGAGCGGCCGGTGTGGCTGGGCTCGCTCAAGTCCAACCTCGGGCACACCCAGGCGGCCGCCGGGGTCGGCGCCGTGATCAAGATGGTCGAGGCGCTGCGACACGGCCGGCTGCCCGCGACCCTGCACGCCGAGCAGCCCTCGCCGCACGTGGACTGGGCGTCGGGGGCGGTCGCGCTGCTCACCGAGGCCCGCGACTGGCCGAGGGGCGAACGGCCGCGCCGGGCGGCGGTCTCCTCCTTCGGGCTCGGTGGGACGAATGCGCACGTGATCCTGGAGGAGGCCGCGCTGCCTGAGGCCGCGGAGCCCGAGGCCGCGTTGCCGGTGGTGCCCTGGGTGCTCTCGGCGCGTTCCGTCCCGGCCCTGGCGGCCCGGGCGCGTGACCTGCTGGCCGTCGTCGGCGGACCAGACCCGGCCCCGGACCACCGGGACGTCGCCCGGGCGCTGGCCGCCACCCGGGCCGCGCTGCCGTACCGGGCCGCGGTGGTCGGCCGTACGGCGGACGAACTCGTCGGAGCCCTGAACGAGTTGGCCGGGAGCCTGGCGGAGGACGGTGCCCGGCGGACGGTCGGCGGGACCCGAACGGTCCTGCTGTGTCGGGGCGGCGAGGGGCCGGGGCCGGAGGCGGTGGTCGAACTCCGCTCCGCCTTCCCGGTGTTCGCCGCCGGGTACGAGGAGCTGGCCGGCGTCCCCGGGGTGCCGGGCGGCTTCGCGGCCCAGGTGGCACTTCACCGGCTGTACGCGGCTTGGGGGTTGAGCCCTTCGGCGCTGGTCGGCGAAGGCGATGGGATGGTGGTCGCGGCCCACCTGGCCGGGGTGCTCTCCGTGCCCGACGCCGTGAGCCTGCTCGCCGCGCGGGAGCGGCTGCGCCGGCAGGGCGAGGACCCGGCGGCCCGGGCGGAGTTCCGCCAGACGGTGGCGGGGCTGGCCTTCAAGCCGGCTGAGCGTCCCCTGCTGTCGGCCGCGACCGGCCGCGAGGAGCCGGTCGAGTGGTGGGCCGAGCCGGCGGCCTGGCTGGCCGAAGTCGGCGAGCTGCCACTGGACTTGGGCGCCGTACTGGTCCTGGGGGCGGGCGAGGGCGGCCACGCGGTGCCCGCGCTGGCGGCCGGCGAGGCGGCGCCGTGCGCCGTAGTCCGGGCGCTCGCCCGGCTCCACGTGCTCGGGGCGCCCGTCGACTGGTCGGCCTTCTTCGCCGGGACCGGCACCCGGCACGTCGAGCTGCCGACCTACCCCTTCCAGCGCGAGCGCTACTGGCTGGAGCCGAGCACCTCCGCCGACTCCCCGGCCCCCGCCGTGCCGTCGACCACCCCGGTGGAGACCGGCGCGCTCGCCCGGAGCCTGGCCGAACTCCCCGCCGGGGAGCGGCGCGCCCACCTGCTCGACGTGGTGCGTGCCGAGGCGGCCGCCGTCCTGCGGATTGCCGATCCGACGACCATCGAAGTCACCCGTCCGTTCCGGGAGTTCGGCTTCGACTCGCTCACCGCCGTCCAGCTGCGCAACCGGCTGGCCGCGCTCGCCGCGGTCGAGCTGCCGGTCACCGTGCTGTTCAACCACCCCACCCCGGAGGCCGTCGCCGACCTCCTGCTCGACCGGACGGCCACCGCGGAGCGCCCGGACCCGCTCGCCGAAGTCGCCCGCCTGGAACAGGCCCTGGCGGCCCGCCCGGCCGACGACCCCGCCGTCCACGCGGCCACCGACCGCCTGCGGCAACTCCTCGACCGCCACGGCCGGGTGGAGACCGCCACCAAGGACGAGCTGTTCGACCTGATCGACCACGAGCTCGGCCGGGCCCGGACCTGACGGTCCGCCCGCCGAGAGAGGAAGCCAAGCATGTCGGACGACGAGAAGCTCGTCGACTACCTCCGGCGGGCGACCGCCGAACTGCGCAGCGCGCGCCGGAGGGTGGCCGAACTGGAGGAGGCCCGGCAGGAGTCCGCTGAACCGGTGGCCGTCATCGGCATGGCCTGCCGCTTCCCGGGCGGGATCGGCTCGCCCGAGGACCTGTGGCGGCTGGTGCTGGACGGCGGGGACGCCGTCACGCCGTTCCCCGCCGACCGCGGCTGGGACCTCGACGTCCTCTACGACCCCGATCCTGCGGCGCCCGGCACGTCGTACGCCCGCGAGGGCGGGTTCATGGACACCGCGACCCGGTTCGACGCCGCCTTCTTCGGCATCTCCCCGCGCGAGGCCATGGCCATGGACCCGCAGCAGCGGCTGCTGCTGGAGACCGCCTGGGAGGTGTTCGAGCACGCGGGCATCGACCCGACGCCGCTGCGCGGTGCCGGGGTCGGCGTGTTCGCCGGCGTCTCCGAGCAGTCGTACCTCGGCCCGGACGCCCCGGCGGAGTACGAGGGCTACCTGCTGACGGGCCGGTTGGGCGCCGTGGCCACCGGCCGGATCGCGTACACCTTCGGCTTCGAGGGCCCGGCCGTCACGGTCGACACCGCCTGCTCCTCCTCGCTGGTGGCGCTGCACCTGGCGGTGCGCTCGCTGCGCGGCGGCGAGTCGGCGCTCGCGCTGGCCGGCGGGGTGACGGTGCTGGGCTCCCCGCTGGGCTTCGTCGACTTCGCGCGCCAGCGCGGCCTGTCCCCGGACGGCCGCTGCAAGTCCTTCGCGGCCTCGGCGGACGGCACCGGCTGGGCCGAGGGCGCCGGGCTGGTGCTGCTGGAACGGCTCTCCGACGCCCGTCGGCACGGCCACCGGGTGCTCGCGGTGGTGCGCGGCTCGGCGCTCAACCAGGACGGTGCCTCCAACGGGCTGGCCGCGCCCAACGGCCTCGCCCAGGAGCGGGTGATCCGCCGGGCGCTGGCCGACGCGGGTCTCACCCCGGCCCAGGTGGACGCGGTGGAGGGCCACGGCACCGGGACCAGGCTGGGCGACCCGATCGAGGCCCAGGCCCTGCTGGACGTCTACGGTCCGGACCGTCCGGCCGAACGGCCGCTCTGGCTGGGCTCGTTCAAGTCCAACATCGGGCACGCGGCCGCCGCCGCCGGGATCGGTGGCGTGATCAAGACCGTGCAGGCACTCCGGTACGGCGTGCTGCCCCGCACCCTGCACGTGGACGAGCCCACGCCGCTGGTCGACTGGACCGGGGTCCGGGTGCTCACCGAGCAACAGCCCTGGCCGCGTACCGGAGCGCCGCGCCGGGCCGCCGTCTCGGGCTTCGGCGTCGGCGGGACCAACGCCCACCTGGTGCTGGAGCAGGCGCCGGAGCCCGAGCCGACGGCAACGCCCGAGCCGGGGCCCGGACCCGAGCCGAGGGCCGAGGCGGATCCGCTGCCCGCCGTACCGTGGCTGCTGTCGGCCGCCACCGGGCCGGCCCTGCGCGCCCGGGCGGTACGGCTGTTGGAGCACCTGGAGGCGCACCCCGAGGTCTCGCCCGGGGACGTCGCCGACACCCTCGCCACCGGCCGGGCCGCGCTCAAGCACCGCGCCGCTCTGGTGGGCCCCGACCGGGACGCCCTGCTGCACCGGCTGCGGGCGTTCGGGGCGGAGGACGGCGTCGCCGCACGGCCCGGCCGGACGGCATTCCTGTTCACCGGGCACGGCGCGCAGCGCCCGGGGATGGGGCGCGGCCTGTACGACGCCTTCCCGGCCTTCGCCGCGGCCTTCGACGAGGCCTGCGCCGAGCTGGACCGGTACCTGGAGGTGCCGCTCGGCGCGGTGCTCTCCGGCGCGGGCGCGTTGGACCGCTTCGCGTACTCGCAGGCGGCGGTGTTCGCCTACGAGGTGGCGCTGTTCCGGCTGTTGGAGTCGTTCGGGGTCCGGCCGGACGTGGTGGCCGGCCACTCGGTGGGCGAGCTGGCGGCGGCGCACGCCGCGGGCGTCTTCTCGCTGCCGGACGCGGCCGCCGTGCTGTCCGCCCGGGGCCGGCTGGTGGAGGCGCTGCCCGTCGGCGGGGCGATGGTGGCGCTGGAGGCCACGGAGGCCGAACTGCTCCCGCTGCTCGCGCCGTACGGCGGGCGGGTCTCGCTGGCCGCGGTGAACGGTCCGTCCTCCGTGGTGGTGTCGGGGCCCGCCGAGGAGGTGGGCGCGCTCGCCGCCGAACTGGAGGGCCGGGGCCGCCGGGTCCGACGGCTGGCGATCAGCCGGGCCGCCCACTCGGCCGCGCTGGACGGCACGCTCGACGAGTTCCGACGCGCGGTGGCCGGCGTGCGGTCGGGCACGCCGACGCTGGCGCTGGTGTCGACCCTGACCGGGCGGCTCGCCACCGCCGAGGAGCTGCGCTCCCCGGACCACTGGACGGCCCAACTGCGCCAACCGGTGCGCTTCCTGGACGCGGTCCGCACGCTCGCCGCCCAGGGGGTGGGGGTCGCGCTGGAGGTCGGCCCGGACGCGGTGCTGTCGCCCCTGGTGGGCGGCTGCCTGGACGAGGGTGCGGCCGTGACGGCGGTGGCCGCCGTCCGGGCGGGCGCGGCCGAGGGGCCGGGACTGGTCGCGGCGCTGGGGGAGCTGTGGGCGGCTGGGGTGCCGGTGGACTGGCGCGCCGTCCTGGGGCCGCGCCGCTCGGGGCCGGTGGAGCTGCCGACGTACCCGTTCGAGCGGGAACGGTACTGGCTGACCTCCGGCCCGGCGGTCACCGCCGGACCGGGCGGCCGGCCGCTGGCGCACCCGCTGCTGTCCGCCGTCCACGAGGTGGCCGGGCACGGCGGGCTGCTGTTCGCCGGACGGCTGCCGGAGCCGTCCCCGGCCGCGCTGGTCGAGCTGGCCCTCCGGGCGGGCGCCGAGGCCGGGTGCGCGGTGCTCGACGAACTGCTGGTGGGCGAGTCGGCCGTGCTGCCCGAAGTCGGTTCGCTGGAGGCCCAGTTGGTGCTGGCCGAGCCGGAGGCGGACGGTCGCCGCCGGTTCACGGTGCACACCCGCTCGGGGGAGGACGGGGCCTGGGTCCCGGCCGCCTCGGGTGCGCTCAGCCGGGGCGGCGCGCGGCCGGTGGCCGAGGGCGGGGCGTGGCCGCCGCCGGGTGCGGAGGCCGCCGAACCGGAGACTGGCCAACCGGAGGCCGGCGAACCGGCGGCCGTCGAGCCGGAGGTCGCCGGCGTGACGGCGCGGTGGCGTCGCGGCGAGGAGCTCTTCGTCGAGGTGGCCCTGACGGACGAGCGCGCGGTTGAGGACTGGGGCCTGCACCCGGACCTGTTGGAGCGGGTGGTCCGCTGCGCCGGGCCTGGGTCCGCCGTCGAGTGGCGCGGCGTCCGGCTGTACGCCGACGGTGCCACCCGGATCCGGGCCCGGATCACCCCCGGGCCGGCGGGCCCGGCGCTGCACCTCGCCGATGCGACCGGCCGTCCGGTCGCCTCGGTGGAGGCGGTGACCGTGCGTCCGACTGTCGAGCGGGCGGCCGCGACCGCGCGGGCCCGTGCGCACGACGGACTGTTCCACCTCGACTGGGTGCCGGTCACCCTGCCGACGGCCGTACCGCCGGTCCGGTGGGCGGTGCTCACGAACGGAGCAGCCGAAGCGGAGGGAGCGGGCGAAGCGGAGCCCGCCCTGTCCGTGGGACGGCGCTTCGGCGACCTAGGGGCGGTGCTGGCCGCCGTCGGGGAGTACCAGGCGGTGCTGGCACCGCTGTCCCCGGCGCCGGGGCCCGACGTCCCCGGCCGTGCGCACGAACTGGCCGTACGGGCCCTGGAGTTGGCGCAATGCTGGCTCGCGGACGAACGGACCGCCGGACGGCCGCTGGTGGTGGCGACCCGAGGCGCCGTGGCCGGGGCGGGTGATCCGGCGGCGGCCGCGGTGTGGGGTCTGCTGCGCTCGGCCCAGTCCGAGGCTCCCGACCGGATCCTGCTGGTCGACCTGGACCACGACCCGGCCTCGCTCGCCGCCCTCCCCGCCCTGCTCGCCTCCGGGGAGCCCCAGGCCGCGCTGCGCGCCGGTCGCGCCCTGGTGCCCCGACTGGCCCGCGCCGTCCCGCCGTCCGGGCCGGAGGCCGCCGGCGGCTCGCCCTGGCGCCGCGACGGCACCGTGCTGATCACCGGTGGCGTCGGTGCGCTCGGCGCGGTCTTCGCCCGTCACCTGGTGCGCCGGCACGGCGTGTCGGACCTGCTCCTCACCGGCCGGCGCGGGGCGGCGACCCCCGGCGCGGACCGGCTGCGGGCCGAGCTGACCGTCCTCGGCGCCCGGGTCGAGATCGCCGCCTGCGACGTGGCCGACCGGGCCGCGCTCGCCGCCCTGCTGAAGGCCGTCCCGGCCGAGCGGCCGCTCACCGCCGTGCTGCACGCCGCCGGGGTGCTGGACGACGGGATGCTCGCCGCCCTGACCCCCGAGCGGCTGGCGGCGGTGCTACGGCCCAAGGTCGACGCGGCCTGGCACCTGCACGAGCTCACGCTCCGGCACGAGCTGTCCGCCTTCGTGCTGTTCTCCTCCGTCGCCGGGATCGTCGGCGGGCCGGGCCAGGCCAACTACGCCGCCGCCAACACCTTCCTGGACGCCCTGGCCGAGCAGCGTGCCGCCCTCGGCCTGCCCGCCACCTCACTCGCCTGGGGGCTCTGGCGGGACGAGGGCGGCATGGCCGGGCACCTGGGCGAGGCGGACCTGCGCCGGATCGCCAGGGGCGGGCTGCGCCCGGTCACCGCCGAGGACGGCCCGCACCTGCTGGACGCCGCGCTGGCCGGCCGGCGGGCCGCCGTGGTGGCGACCCCGCTGGACCTACGGGCGCTCCGGCAGCGGCCCGCCGAGGTCCCCCTGGTCTTCACCGGCCTCACGCCGCTGCCGCCCCGCCCGCGGGCCGGGACGGGCGAGGCCGTGGCCGAGACCTTCGCCCGACGGATCGGCGCACTGCCGCCCCGGGAGCGCCGTGAGCGGGCCGTCGAGCTGGTCCGGCGCGAGGCCGCCCGGACGCTCGGCCACCTCGACCCGGGCGGCGTCGGCGCCGAGGACGCCTTCCCGGCCCTGGGTTTCGACTCCCTCGGCGCCGTCCAACTGCGCAACCGGCTCGACGCGCTGACCGGCCTGCGGCTGGCGGCCGGGGCGGTCTTCGCCCACCCCACCCCGGCCGAGCTGGCCGACCACCTGCTGGAGACGCTCGCGGCGACCGGCGCCCTCCCCGCCGCCGGCGCCCTCGCCGCCGCCGGCACTGCCGGCACCCGCTCCGCCCCCGACGGGGACTTCGCGGCCGACATCCGGCTCGACGAGGACATCCGCCCGGCCGCCGAGGTCGTCCCGGTCGCCGTCGAACCCCGGGAGGTGCTGCTGACCGGGGCGACCGGCTTCCTCGGCGCCTTCCTGCTGCGCGATCTGATGCGCTCGACCAAGGCCACCGTCCACTGCCTGGTGCGGGCCGCCGACCAGGCCGCCGCAACGGAGCGGCTGCGCGAGCGGCTCCGCTGGTACCGAGTGTGGGACGAGATCGACCCGGACCGGCTGGCGGTCGTGGTCGGCGACCTCGGGCAGCCCCGACTCGGTCTGACCGAGCCGGAGTTCGACCGGCTGGCCCGGATCGTCGACGTGGTCCACCACGCCGGGGCCGCAGTCAACTGGCTGCGTTCCTACGCCGAACTCCGGGCCACCAACGTGGCCGGCACCCGGGAGGTGCTGCGGCTGGCCGCCCGGCACCGCACGGTGCCGGTGCACCACGTCTCCTCCACCGGGGTGTTCACCCCTGCCGCCGCGGGCGAGGGCCCGCGGACCGTCACCGCTCTCACCGGCCCCCCGGAGGCGCTGGCCCACGGCTACGCGCAGAGCAAGTGGGTCGCCGAGCAGGTGGTGGGGATCGCCCGGGAGCGCGGCCTGCCGGTGACGGTGTACCGGCCGGACGTGATCTGCGGGGACCAGCGCCACGGAGCCTGCCAGACCCGGGACTTCGTCTGGCTGAGCCTCAAGGGCCTGGTCCAGGCCGGGGCGGTCCCGGCCGGGCTCGCGGGCGAGGGCCTGGGCGCCGTCCACATGACCCCGGTCGACTACGTCAGCGCCGCGATCACCACGCTGGCGGGGCAGCGGGAGAGCACCGGCGGCACCTTCCACCTGCAGAACACCGGCACCGATGGGTACGGTGAACTCATCGGGTACCTGCGGGAGTTGGGCTACCCGCTCCCCGAGGTGACGGGGGAGGAGTGGCGTCGGACGGTGCTGGCCGACCCGGGCAACGCGCTCACCCCGCTGCTCGACGAGTTCGAGCGGCTCTCCGGCCACCAGGGCGTCCACCGGCTGATGGACGTGACCGGCACCGACCGGGCGCTCGCCGGCACCGGGATCGACCGGCCGACGGTCGACCTGCCGCTGTTCCGGCGCTACGTGGACTTCTTCGTCCGGACCGGCTGGCTGCCGGCGCCCCCGGCGGAGGCCGGCCCCGCCGCGACGCCCGAGGACGCCAGGACGCCCGCGCCCACCGCCTGACCGTGCCCCGCCCGCCCGACCAGGAGGACGACCATGCATCTGGAGATCACCCCGATCGACGCGCTGCGCCGCGCGGCCCGGCGGCCCGGGGCCGGCCCGGCCCTGCACTACGAGGAAGCCGCGATCGGCTACCCCGAACTGCTGGACCGGGCCGGGCGGCTCGCCGAGGTGCTCGCCGACGGCGGGGTGAGGGCCGGCCGCCAGGTCGCCTACCTGGGCCTGAACAGCCCCACCCTGCTGGTGGCCTACCTCGCCTGCAGCTGGCTGGGCGCCGCCTTCGTCCCCGTCAACCACCGGCTCGGCGCCGCCGAGGTGGCGGAGCTGCTGCGGGACTGCGACGCACATACCGTGGTGGCCGAACCGGGCCACGTACCGCTGGTCGACCGGGCCTCCGGCGCCCGGTTGCTGCTCGTGGACGACGACCCGGCCGCCCCGGTGACGACCCCGCCCGGCCCGCACTGGACGCCGCTCGCCCCGGCCCTGGCCGCCGCGGCCCAACCGCCGCGCCGGCCCGCGCCGCTGGACGCCGAAGACCTCGCCGTCCTGCTGTACACCTCGGGCACCACCGGCCGGCCCAAGGGCGTCCGGCTCACCCACGGCAACATCTGGTGGAACGCCGCCAACATCGACGCGGCGATGACCACCCGCGAGGACGACGTCAACCTGGTGGTCACCCCGCTGTCGCACATCGGCGGGCTCAACTGCTTCACCCTGCGCAACCTCGGCCAGGGCGGCACGACCGTGCTGCGCCGCCGCTTCGACCCCGAGCGGACCCTGCGCGACCTGGTCGAACTCAAGGTCGACACCTTCTTCGCCGTCCCCTCGATGTACGCCCTGCTCGCCCGGCAGCCCGGCTTCGCCGAGGCCGACCTGACGGCGCTGCGCGGCGCCGTGGTCGCCGGTGCGCCCGTCCCGGCCGCCCTGGTCCGCGACTACGCGGCGCGCGGGGTGATGCTCCAGCAGGCCTGGGGCCTGACCGAGACCGCCTGCTTCGCCAGCTACCTGCCGCCCGAGCTCACCCTGGCCAAGGCCGGCTCGGCGGGCCGGGCGATGCCCTTCACCCAGCTGCGGATCGTCGACCCGGAGACCGGCACGGACGTCGCCGGGCCGGACCGGCCGGGCGAGGTCTGGGTGCGCGGCAAGCACGTCTCGCCCGGCTACTGGCGCGGCGAGGAGCCGCTCCGGGACGCGGACGGCTGGTTCCGCACCGGCGACCTCGGGCGGCTGGACGCCGACGGCTGCCTCTACCTGGTCGACCGGCTGAAGAACGTGATCATCCAGAACGGTGAGAAGGTCTACCCCGCCGAGGTCGAACGGGCCCTGGCCGACTGCCCCGGCCTGCGGGAGCTCGCCGTCCTCGGCGCCGCCCACCCGGAGTGGGGCGAGACCGTCGTCGCGGTGGCCGTCGCCGAACCCGGCAGCACCCCGACCCTGGAGGCGGTACGGGAGTTCGGCGCGGCCCGGCTGGCGCCCCACAAGCTCCCGGTCCGGCTGCACCTGGTCGGGGAGATCCCGCGCAACGGCGCCGGGAAGGCCGACCGGGCCGCGCTGCGCCGGCTGCTGCCCGCGCCGGCGCAAGCCCCCGGGCCGCCGCGCCCGGACGGCCTGGCCGGACTGGTCGCGGCCGCGACCGAGGCGGCGCTCGGCTTCCCGCCCGGTCGCCGGTACGGCGCCGCGAGCTTCGCCGAGCTCGGCATGGACTCCCTCAAGGCCGTCGCCCTGCGCGACCGGCTGGCCGAGTCCACCGGCCTGACCCTGCCCGCGACCCTGGTCTTCGACCACCCGACCCCGGCGGCCGTGGTCGCGCTGCTGCGCGCGCGTCTCGGCGGAACCCCTGCTCCGGAAGGAGGGTTCTTCGAGGACGGCATCGAGGTCGGGGCCGCGGACGACCCGGTGGTGATCACCGGCATGGCCGTCCGCCTCCCCGGCGGCATCACCACCCCCGAGGAGCTCTGGCAGCTGCTCACCGAGGAACGGGACGCCGCCTCCGGCTTCCCCGAGGACCGCGGCTGGGACCTCGCCACCCTCGCCGACCCCGACCCCGAGGCCCCCGGCCGCTCCGACACCCGGCACGGCGGCTTCCTGCGCGACGCCGCGCTGTTCGACGCCGACTTCTTCGACATCTCCCCGCGCGAGGCCGCCGCGATGGACCCCCAGCAGCGGCTCCTGCTGGAGACCACCTGGGAGGCGCTGGAGCGGGCCGGGATCGCCCCGACCGACCTGCACGGCCAGGACGTCGGGGTGTTCACCGGCGTGTTCGCCAACGGCTACACCGAGCGCGTCCCGGTCTCCCGTTCGGCGGACGGCTACCGCGTCACCGGCAGCGCGACCAGCATCGCCGCGGGCCGGGTCGCGTACGTCCTGGGCACCCACGGCCCGGCCGTCGCGGTGGACACCGCCTGCTCCTCCTCGCTGGTCGCGCTGCACCTGGCGCTGCGCTCGCTGCGGGCCGGCGAGTGCACGACGGCGCTGGTCGGCGGCGCGACGGTGATGGTCACCCCGGACGCCTTCGTGGAGTTCTCCCGCCAGCGCGCCATCGCGCCCGACGGGCGGTGCAAGGCCTTCGCGGAGGCCGCGGACGGCACCGGCTGGGCCGAGGGCGCGGCCGTCCTCGTCCTGGAGCGGCTCTCCGCCGCCCGCCGGGCCGGCCGGCGGCCGCTCGCCGTGGTGCGCGGGTCCGCCGTCAACCAGGACGGCGCCTCCAACGGGCTGACCGCGCCCAACGGCCCCGCCCAACAGCGGGTGATCCGCCGGGCACTGGCCGACGCGGGGCTGCGCCCCGACGAGGTCGACGCGGTGGAGGCGCACGGCACCGGCACGGTGCTGGGCGACCCGATCGAGGCCCAGGCCCTGATCGCCGCGTACGGGCCGGAACGCGCCGAGCCGCTGCTGCTGGGCTCGGTGAAGTCCAACCTCGGACACACCCAGGCGGCGGCCGGCGCGGTCGGCGTGGCCGCCACGGTGCTGGCCCTCCAGCACGGGGTGCTGCCCCGCACCCTGCACGTCGACCGCCCGAGCAGCCGGGTCGACTGGTCCGGCGGCGCGGTGCGGCTGCGGACCGGGACGCAGTGTTGGCCCGAGCGGCAGCGCCCGCGCCGGGCCGGGGTCTCCTCCTTCGGGATCAGCGGGACCAACGCCCACGTCCTGCTGGAACAGGCCCCGGTCGAGGACCTGGCCCCGGGTGCGGGCCCGGCCCCGATCGCCAGCCCGGCCCCGGAGGCAGGCCCGGTGCCGGAGGCAGGCCCGGTGCCGCTGGTGGTGTCCGCCCGGACCCCGCAGGCCCTGGCCGCCCAGGCCGGGCGGCTGGCCGAGCTGCTGGACGGCGGGGCCCGGCCGCAGGACGCGGCGCTGTCCTCGCACGTCGGGCGGGCCCTGTTCGAGCACCGGGCCGTCGTGCTGGCGGCGGAGCCGGCGGACGCCCGCGCCGCGCTGCGGGCCCTCGCCGCGGGCGGGGAGGCGCCCGGGCTGGTCACCGGCACCGTACCGGTGGACCGGGCGGACCGGGACGTGGTGCTGGTCTTCCCCGGCCAGGGCACCCAATGGGCCGGAACGGGCCGGGAGTTGTGGCAGGGCGAAGCAGTCTTCGCGGAGCGGATGGCGGCCTGCGAACGGGCCCTGGCCCGCCACGTCGACTGGTCGCTCGCCGACGTCGTGCACGGCGCCCCCGACGCCCCGCCGCTGGACCGGGTGGACGTGGCCCAGCCGGTGTCCTTCGCGGTGATGGTCTCGCTCGCCGCCCTCTGGGAGGCGTACGGAGTGCGCCCGGCGGCCGTCCTCGGCCACTCCCAGGGCGAGATCGCCGCCGCCTGCGTGGCGGGCGCGCTCTCCCTGGCGGACGCCGCCCGCACGGTCGCGCTGCGCAGCCGGGCCATCGGCGCCCGGCTCGCGGGCAGCGGCGGCATGCTCTCCGTACCGCTGCCCGAGCGCCGGGTCCGGGACTGGATCCGGGCCTGCGGCGGGGGAGTCGAGATCGCCGCCGTGAACGGGCCCGAGCGCACCGTGGTCGGCGGGGACGGCGCGGCGCTCAGCGCGTTCCACGCCGAGTTGGAGCGGCGCGGCATCGATGTGCGGATGATCCCGGTCGACTACGCCTCGCACACCGCCCGGGTCGCGGAGCTGGAACCGGAGCTGCTGCAACTCCTGGACGGCGTACGGTCGTCGGCCCCGACGGTGCCCTGGTACTCGACGGTCGACGGCGGCTGGGTCGGCGGGCCGGTCGGGCCCGACTACTGGTACCGCAACCTGCGCCGACCGGTCCGCTTCGAACCGGCCGTCCGGGCACTCGCCGAGCAGGGCTTCACGGCCTTCGTCGAGGTCGGCGCGCACCCGGTGCTGGGCACGGCGATCGAGGCGACCCTGGCCGACGCCGGGGCGGGCCCGGCGGCCGCGGTCTGCGGGACCCTGACCCGGGGCGAGGGCGGCCGGGACCGGTTCGCCCGCTCGCTCGCGGAGGCGTTCGTCCGCGGCGTCCCCGTCGACTGGACGCCGCTGCTGCCGCCCGGCGCGCGCCGGATCGACCTGCCGACCTACCCGTTCCGGGGGCGGCGGTACTGGCCGGAGACACAGGCACCTTCGGGCGGCGCTGGAGGCCTGTACCGCGTCGCCTGGCGGGACCTGCCGGCGCGGGGCGCGGCGCCCGTCACCGTGACGCCGGTCACCGACCTGGCGGCGCCGCCGTCGGACTCCTCGCACTGGCTGCTGGTCCCGCCCGCCGACCACGATGCCTGCGCCGACCGGGACGCCCGCGCCGACCGGGACGCCTGCGCCGACCACGATGCCTGCGCCGACCAGCCGCAACGCGTCCGGCGGTCGACCACCCGGGTGCTGACGGCCATCCAGGCCTTCCTCGCCGATCCCCGGTGCGAGGACCGCCGACTGGTCGTCGCCACCCGCCACGGCGTCGCCACCGAGGACGGTGAACCCGTCGACCCCGCCGAGGCCGCGCTCTGCGGCCTGGTCCGCTCGGCACAGACCGAGCACCCCGGCCGCCTGCTGCTCGCCGACCTCGACCTCCCCGCCGACGCGACCCCCGAGGACCGCGCTCGAGCGGTCGCCACCGCCCTCGGCGAGGCGGCGGCCGCCGACGAGCCGCAGTTCGCCCTCCGCGGCTCGACCGTACGGGTGCCCCGGCTGTCCCCGGTCACCGCCGCAGCCGTGGACGGGCCGGCGCTCGACCCCGGCGGCACCGCGCTGCTCACCGGCGGCACCGGCCTGCTCGGCCGGCTGATCGCCCGCCACCTGGTGACCCGGCACGGGCTGCGCCGCGTCCTGCTCGCCTCCCGACGCGGCGCGGACGCCCCCGGAGCCGCCGAACTCCGCGCCGAACTGGCCGAGTTGGGTGCCAGTGCCGAGGTCGTCCGGTGCGACGTCGCCGACCGCGACCAGGTGCGGGCCCTCATCGCGGGCGTACCCGCCGAGGCACCGCTCACCGTGGTGGTGCACGCCGCCGGGGTGCTGGACGATGCGGTGGTCGGCTCCCAGACCCCCGGGCGGCTCGACGCCGTATTGCGCCCGAAGGCCGACGCCGCCGTCTGGCTCGACCAGGCCACCCGCGTGCTCCCCGCGCCCGTCACGCTCGTGCTCTGCTCCTCCGCGGCGGGCGTCCTGGGCACCGCCGGTCAGGCCGGGTACGCGGCGGCCAACGCGTTCCTGGACGGCCTCGCGGCCCGCCGCCGGGCCGCCGGCCTGCCCGCGGTCTCGCTGGCCTGGGGGCCCTGGGACGCCCCCGACGGCATGGCCGCCGCCCTGGGCCGCGCCGACCGGGCCCGGCTGGCCCGCACCGGCGTACGGCCGCTCCGGCCCGCCGAAGGGCTGCGGCTGTTCGACGCGGGCCTCGCCGACGGCCGGGCCGCCCTGGTCCCGCTCGCCCTGGACGCCGCCGCGATCCACCGCCCGGCCCCCGCGATGCTCCGCGACCTCGTCGAAGCCGGCAGCGCCGATCCCGCCCGGGGCACCGCCGACCCCACGCCGGGCAGCACGGCTCCCGAGCCGCAGGCCGTACGGCTGGTCGCCACCGACCCGGGTGCGCTGCTCGACCTGGTCCGCGCCGAGGCCGCCGCGGTGCTCGGGGCGGACGAGCACCTTCCGGCCGAGGAACCCTTCGAGTACGCGGGCTTCGACTCCCTGATGGCTCTCGAACTGCGCGACCGGCTGGCCCGGCTGACCGGCACCCGACTGCCCGCCACCCTGGTCTACGACCACCCCAACCCGACCGCCGTCGCCGAACAGCTGCGCCACCTGATGGGCCCCGTCCAGGAACGGCAGCAGGCCGCTGCGGCCCTCGACACCCTGGAACGCACGCTCACGACTGTGGACGAGGAGGCCCGCGAGGACCTCACCGCCCGGCTGCGCAGCCTGCTCCGGCGGCTCGAACCGACCGCGACCGCCGCCCCGGCGGAGACGCTCTCGGCCGACGAGCTGGCCGACGCCGACGACGACGAACTCCTCCGCTTCATCGACACCCGGCTCCGACCGGCACTGTGAGAGAGACACCGCGATGACCCCCACCGCTCTGGCCGAACCCTTCCTCCGCGCCCAGCTGGAGTCCCTGGGCCTGGCCGTCGAGTACGTCCGCGCCGAGGGCGACCTGCTCCACCGGCGCGGCGCCGACGGCCGCGAACTCCCCGTCCTCGACCTCGTCGGCGGCTTCGGTGCCACGATCCTCGGTCACAACCACCCCGAACTGGTGGCGCTCGCCCGGGAGTTGCTGGCCGCCCAGGTGCCGGTGCACGCCCAGTTCTCGCTGCACCCGTACGCCGAGACCGTCGCCCGCCGGCTCAACGACATCCTCCACCGGGACACCGGCGACCCGGGCCCCTACACCGCTGTCTTCGCCAACAGCGGTGCCGAGGCGGTCGAGGCCGCCGTCAAGCACGCCGAGCTGGACCGCGGGTCGAAGGCCGCCGCGCTGCTGGCCCGGGTCGACGACGGCCTCGACCGGGCCCGCCGGGCCGTGCATGAGGGCGCCGTCCTCTCCGCGGCCGCCCAGGAGCTCGCCGAGGGTGGGGACTTCGAGGCCCTGGCCGCCGCCCTCACGGCCGTCAACCGGTCCCGGGCCGCGGAGCCGCCGGTCCTGCTCGCCCTGGCGGGCGGCTTCCACGGCAAGCTCGTCGGCAGCGTCCAACTGACCCACAACCCGGCCGTCCGGGAGCCCTTCCGCGCCCTGGCCGCCCCCTGCCGGTTCGTCCCCGCCGAGGACCCGGCCGCCCTCGCCGCCGCGATCGCCGAGGAACGCCGGACGGTGCTGGGCCTCACGCTCACCGGCGGCACGGTGGACCTGGTCGGGCACGAACTGCCCCGGCTGTGCGCGCTGGTGCTGGAGCCCGTCCAGGGCGAGGGCGGGGTCCGGCCGCTCACCGCCGGGTACGCGCGCGAACTCCAGCGGATCTGCGCCGAGGCGGACTGCCCGATCGTGGTCGACGAGGTGCAGAGCGGCATGGGCCGCACCGGCACCTTCCTGGCGAGCTCCGCGATCGGGCTGCGCGGCGACTACTACGTGCTCGCCAAGAGCCTCGGCGGCGGCCTCGCCAAGGCGGCGGTGATGCTGGTCCACCACCGCCGCCACCGGCCCGAGTTCGAGCTGCTGCACAGCTCCACCTTCGCCAAGGACGCGTACTCCACCCTGATCGCCGCCCGCACCCTGGAGCTGCTGGAGGCCGAGGGCGGCGCCCGCTACCGGCAGGCCGCCGAACGCGGCGAACGGATCCTGGCCCGACTGGAGGGCGTGCGCGACGACTTCAAGGACGTCGTCGCGGACGTCCGCGGCCGCGGCCTGATGCTCGGCCTGGAACTCCACGACCAGGCCGACTCCGCCTCCCCGCCCCTGCGCGAGCTGTCCCGGGCCGGTGTCCTGGGCTACGCCGCCGCCGGCTACCTCCTCAACGCCCACGCCCTACGGGTCTTCCCGACCGCCAGCGCGACGACCACCCTGCGGATCGAACCCTCCGTCGGCATCACCGACCCGCAGCTCGACCAGGCCGAGACCGGCCTGCGCGCCCTCTGCGAGGTGCTCCGGGCCCAGGACGGCGAGCGGCTGCTCGCCCGCTGAGGAAGGGAGCCACGAGGCGCGTCCGGGAGCGAGTGCGCCCGGTACGCGCCCTGGTGGGGCGGTGGCGTACGCCGCACACTGACGGAGCGACAGCGACGCACTGTGCACGCACGACCGTCAGCGGGGGGCCGATGGAGTACGTACCGATCCTGCGTGGCAAGGCGGGCGAGTTCATCGCCCTGCGCAACATCAGCGCCGAGGTGCGGGCACGAATCCGTCCGCTCCTCGAAGTCCACCCCGACCAGCGCCTGGCCGACGTCGTGCGGACCTTCGCCCGCCACGCCGGCGAGCACCTCCCCGCCCACCTGGCCGTCACCGTCGACTGCGGTCAGCTCTGGCAGCACGGCGCGGTGGGGACCGGCTACCGCGGCCACGCCGTGCGGTGGCTCAGCGAGTCCTTCCAGGACTGGCTCCAGACGCTCATCCCCGCCTTCCGCACCACCGACCCGGTCGGCTCCCTCGACGAGATCCGCCAGGCCCAGCTGGCCCACGGCGCCGGCGGCTGCCTGCGGATCGACCTGCACCACCTGCCCGGCGGCCCGGGAGAACTGACCGAGGACGTGCGCGCCGTCCTGGCTGCCGTGGCGCTCACGCCGCAGGACACGGACCTGCTGCTCGACGCCGGCTACCTGCCCGGCCCCGACGCGGTCACCAGCCTGGTGCCGCGCGCACTCGACGTCCTCGGCTGGGCCCGCGCACAGCCCTGGCGCCACATCGCGCTGGCCGCGGGGGCGTTCCCGCCGAGCCTGCGAGGGTTCCGGCCGTACGTCCTGACCGCGCTGCGCCGCCACGAGCTGGACCTCTGGGAACACGTCGCCCGCCGGGCGGGCGGCCCGCCGCCCGACTTCGGCGACCACGGCGTCACCCACCCCGACCCGCCGGAACCCGCCCGGATCCGGGCCGCGCCCGCCAACCTGCGCTACACCGGCAGCCGCCACTGGCACGTCGTCCGGGCGGTCGACGCGACAGGCCTGGAAGCCCTCCGGCTGTGTCGTCAGCTCACCCGGGCCGACGTCTGGCGCGGCACCCGCGCCCATCCCTCCTGGGGCGATGAGGAGATCCACAGCCGAGCGGTCGGGCTCGAGCGCGGCCCCGGCGGCCCCAGCCAGCGTCGGGCCTGGGAGACCTCCCACCACCTGGCCACGGTCGTCGGGGCCATCGCCGAGCGGGGCCGCCCCTGACGCCGCCGTCCGTGCCCTCGGCGCGAGGTACCGGTTGTACCGGTTGCGGAGCCGGGACCGCTACAGGCGGCCGCCGTGGCGCTCAGGCCGACGACGAGCAGGACGGGAACGGTGCGGCGCCTGGGGCCCCCGGGTCGTGGCGCGGGTCGTCGGGGCGACGGTAGCCGTTCGTACGATCGGGTGCGGGTGGTGTGAAGGGTCCGCGATCCGTTCGTCAGCCGACCGTGCCGAGTGGGACGGCCTGGTCGGTGACGGGGATCAGGCAGCGCTGTTCGCTGCACGCGCCGAAGCTGACGACGGCTTCGCTCGGCCCGGTGGCGGCCCGGCGGACCGGGAGGGTGACGGTGACCGCGCCGTCCGGGTAGACGGGCAGGTCCACGCCGAGGCCGAGCGGGCTGACGGTGCGCAGCGGGCGGTCGGCCCGGGCGGTGCCGTCCGGTATCAGGCCGCCGCGTACGGCCAGGCGGGTGGGCAGGCCGAGGCCGTCGATGCCCTCGGCGGGCAGGTCGACGCTGTACAGGTGGAACCCGGCCTCGTCGGGGGTGAAGGTGGCGCTGAGCTGCCGCCGCCCGTCGTCCGCGGTGCTGAGCCGGACCGCGACGGTGACCCCGCCGCCACGGTAGGTGGCGGCGCGGTCGGCGGCCGGGGCCGGGTCGGCGGCGCATCCGGCCGGTCCGAGGACCAGCAGGGCGGCGATCGCGCCGAGGGCCCGTCGGGCCGGGGTCATGCCCGCGCCCAGCGCTTGAGGAAGGCGGCGACCGTCGTGGCGCTCATGGTGCGGGCGTCGGCGAAGGCGCCGTCGTTGCTGGCGGTGCGCACGGTGCCGTCGGGGGAGAGCACCACGAGTGCGGGGATGCCGCTGCTCTGCAGGTCGACGTACTGGGCGGCCAGGTCGAGGTTGTGGTCGAACCTGCCGACGTCGATCGCGACGACCCGGTAGTCGTCCCGCAGCAGCGGGTTGACCTGCGGGGAGCGGAAGAGCTTGTCGAGGACCTTGCAGTCGGGGCACCAGTTGGCCCCGAAGTCGAGCAGCAGCGGGCGCTGGTCCCCGGCCGAGGCGGCGAGGGCGGTCTTCACATCGGCCGCGGCGTCCCGGGTGGCGTCGTATCCGTCGGGCAGTTCGCCGGTCCCCGCCCCGGCCCCCGTCCCCGTGCTCGCCGGTGCGGAGCCTGTGGGCGTGGGGACGGTCGGGGCGGCGGCCGCAGGGGCCGTCCTGGGGGCCGCTGTGGGGCCGGCGGCCGCCCGGTCGGTGGCGCTGCCGCGGGAGCTGCAGCCGGTGAGGAGCACGGCCGTCAGGACGGTGCTGGTGAGCAGGGCGCGGCGCTGCCGCATGGGTTCCCCTTCCGATGGTGAGTGGTCGGCCCGGGGAGGATAGCGGGGGCGGGCCCCGGGCGGCCGGTGATTACCTCGTCCGGGTGGAGTTCGCCGATGGCGCCGCCCGCTTCCCGGCCCCCGGCCCCGCCCCCGATCCCACGGAGGTGATGCCGTCAGGCCTGCTGCCCGGCCGCCTCCACGGCGCCCTGAACGGCGTTGACGCGCAGATCGATGAAAGCCTGCCGGGGGTCCTTGAAGTTGGTGAACGGCTGCGGGATGTACCGGCCCAGCGCCTGGAACTGGGCCAGCGCCTCGGTGGGCCGCCCGGCCTTGGTCAGGGCGTACGCGAGCCAGCCGCGGGCGTACCGGATCCGGGGGTGGTCGGGGTCCGCGGCCGCGAGGTCGGCGAGCGCGGCGTCGAGGGCGGCGCCGACCTCCGGGCGCTGCCAGGCGGTGGCCTTCTCGCCGTCCTGGGCGAACTGCTCGAAGTAGGCCTCCAGCTTGATCGGCGCGAGCAGGCTGCCGGCCGGTGCCGCGGCGATCGCCCCGTCGATGAAGCCGTGCATCAGCTCGTGGCTGCCGCGCCACTTGGCGCACCAGTACTGCAGCGCCCGGGTGTGCGCCGTCCAGTGGTGCGGGTCGCGGTCGACCAGCTCGGCCCAGAGCTGCCGGAAGCGGTCGTTGGGCCAGCCGAGGCCCATCGCGATGGGGATCTGGACGACCCACGGGTTGGGGTCGTCGGCGGGGGCGAGTGCGGCGGCCGCGACGGCGGCCTCGGCGGCCTCCGCCAGGATGCGGTGGAAGCCGTCGAACTGCTCGCGGGTGACCTGGTTGGCGCGGGCGCTGGTCCGGACGTTCCAGGCCAGGTAGACCAGGGCGTCCGCGTGCAGCAGGGCGGCGGTCGGGTCCTGCGGCCGCTCGGCGCGCCAGGCCTGCAGCCAGGCGTCGTCCTCGGCGGCCAGCTGGGCCAGTTCGCGCTGGCGGCGCCACCGGAGGTCGGCGGTGGCGTCGACGGTGAGATAGGCGGCGGCGGGTCGCCAGTCGCCGGCCTTCGCGGCGGCGAGGACGGCGGTCTCCTCGGCCTCGGGCCGGTCGTCCAGCAGGAGTTCGCTGCCGAGCAGCAGTCCGTGCTCGGCCGGGACGATGGTGTTCTTCGCCCGGGCCTCCTCGGCGAGCCGTGCCTCGTGCCTGGCGATGGTGGCCTTGGCCTGCTCCAGCTGGGCCAGCTTGCGCTTGGTCAGCTTGGTCATGACGACCGGGAAGAGCAGGACGAGGCCGATGACAACCAGCACGATGATGCCGATCAAAGGTGTTCCTTCCAAGGTGTGACGGGCCGGCGGTGTGACGGGCCGGTGGTGTGATGGGCCGGTGGGGTTTCAGGCCGGTGAGTGGGGCGACGGGCCGGGTCAGACGGCGGGGGCGCCGGCCGCCAGGCCCGCCCCCGCGAGCAGCTCCCGCAGCGGCGCGGTGTCGGGGGCGTCCCCGCAGGCGGCGTCGAGGGCCGCGTCGAAGCCGTCGTCGAAGCCGTCCGGCAGGCGGAGTTCGGCCGGTCCGGCCCAGGAGAGCTCCCACCCGGCCAGGCCGGCCTCGGCCAGGGCGACGACGGTGGCGTGCGCCAGCTCTTCGCGCAGCATCGGGCGGGCGAACTCCCGGGCGGCCCGGCCGGTGGCCGCGGCGGCCTGTTCGCTCTTGGGCAGCCGGTCGGTGAACTCCCAGGAGCGGCCGGCGTCGATGCCGTCGAGCAGGCCGTGCGCGGTGGGCGGCAGGCCGAGTCCGATGAGTGCCTGGCGGGCGGGGGCGCCGGCCTCCCGGGCGCGGGTCAGCATCGACGCGCGGACCAGCTCGGGCCAGTCGACCCGCTGCTTGCCGGAGGCCTCCGGGATCAGCGAGACGACCTCCAGCTCGGCGAGCGCCCGCTCCGCTTCGCGCAGCAGTGCCAGCGCGGGGCCGGTGGCGCCGGGGCCCCGGCCGTCGTCGGGCAGGGCCTCGATCGCGGCGACCCGCAGGTGGATCGGCGGGTGGGAGTCGTACGGGTCGGGCTCCTGTTCCGGCAGGTCGAGCGCGTGCTCGGCGAGTTCCGCGCGGCGCTTCGGGTCGCTCAGCAGGTGGTGCAGGCCGCCGTAGACCTGGCCGGGCGGCGGGAGCAGGCCGGCGTCCCAGCCGATGGTGGCGTAGCGGTTGAGGTAGAAGTTCTGGGCGGCGTCCAGCGCCGGGATCCGGCGCAGGGCCGCGGCGGTGGCGTCCCGGCCGGCGAGCTGCGCGGCGACCTGGTCGGCCGCGTACTCCTGGCGGCGGCCGACGGCCTCGGAGACGCGGAAGTAGAGCTTGGCGTAGCCGGTGAAGAGCCCGGCGAGGGCGCGGTCGACACCGCCGCCGGCCTTCTCGTCGGAGGGCTTGCGCCCCTTGGCCAGCCGCTTCTCGGCCTTGGCGGCGAGTTTGGCGGTCTCCTGGGCCTGGTGCCGGTCCGCGCGGTGGTGGAGCCCGCTGACGGTGTGCAGGACGGCGCGGCGGCCGGCGACGGTGACGGCGGCGAGTTTGACGTCCCGGTTGCTGTAGTGGCCGAACTCGTGTGCCAGCACGGACTCCAGCTCGCCCTCGGTGAGGCCGATCAGCAGCGGGGCGCCGATGACGAGGTGGCGCTTGCCGGGGATCAGGCCGAGCAGCCTGGTCTCCTCCATGACGCCCGCGTTGACCTCGGGCACCAGGCGGATCTCGGCCGGGCCGCGGACGCCGGTGCGCTCGGAGATCCGGTCGACCAGGGCCCAGAGCTCGGGCTGCCGCTCGCGGGCCAGCAGTACGCCGGGCAGCTCGCCGTCGTCCTTGCGACGGCGGGTCAGGAACACCACTCGGGCGACGGGGTAGCCCACGGCGGCGCTCAGCGCCCAGAGCTTGAGCAGCCCGGGGCGGAACTCGCCGGACGCCTGGTACAGGGCGACGTCGAGGGCGATCAGGCCCACGAGGATGCCGAGGGCGAGCAGGTAGAAGCCGATGAGCAGGGCCACGGCCGTGACGGCTCTGGTGGATGTGCTCATGGCGGTGGAACGCTGGGGCGCGCCCATGCGGTGGTCCTCCCCCTGGGCGCGACGACGTGAGCGGCGCGCGGTTGTTGCATGGTGAACGGGTGTGCGACGAGTGAGGATCGTAGCGGTCCCCGGGCGGCCCGCGCACCGGGGTCAGCGGCCCCCTGCCCCCGTTCCCACCTGCGGGTTCGTCACCGTTTCCGATTCGTGCGGGCTTGCCGGGATTCGGCCCGTCAGCGGCCGCTCGCGGCCAGCGCCTCCCGGACGGTCAGCAGGCAGGGGTCGCAGTACCGGTCGGGCACCTGGGTGCCGTCGGCGTCGCCGGGCGGCACCACGCGCTGGGACGGTTCGAGGAACCGCCCGCACAGCGACGCCGACGCGTCGTCCTTCGCCACCACGTGCCACACCACGGCGGGCGGCGACACCGCCGGGTCCTGCTCGGCCCACATCTCGTACACGGCGACCTCCACGGGCTCGGGGCTCGGTCACCCCATGCAACCCCGGGACCCTCCGGTCGGCCACCGGGCCGGGCCCGGTGGGATGGTCGCCGCGCGCGTGCCGAGGCCCGCCGGGGGCGGCAACGACCGGCCCCGGAGCGGCCGATGGCCCCGGGGTATCCTGCCGGGATGCCTTCACCAGATGCCGGGGCCGCTCCCCGGTCCGTGCCGGGCGACGACCCGGCGGTCGTGCTGTCGGGCTACGGCCCGGTCGGCCGCGCCTACGCCGAGCGCCTGCTGACGGAGGGGGACGGGCTCGCCCGCGAGCACGGCGTCCGGCCGAGGCTCGCGGCCGTGCGGGTCGGGTCGGCGGAGGTGGAGCCGCGCGACGGCGGACCGGTCCCGCCGCGCGCCGAGTGGGGCCCGCTGGGCCCCCTGGCGCGGACCCTCGACCGGACCGGCGCGCGGGTGCTGGTCCAGGCGCTCCCGTCCTCCCCGCAGGCCCGGCAACAGGCCGCCGAGGAGGCCGTGCTGGCCCTGCGTCGCGGCGTCCACGTCGTCACCGCCACCAAGAGCCACCTGCTCAGCCACTGGAGTGAACTCGGCGGGGCCGCCCGGGCGGGCGGCAGCCTGATCAGGATCTCCGGGGCCACCGGCGCCGCCCTCCCGGCAGCGGACCTGGCGCGTACGGGGGTGCGCGGGCTCGGCTGCCGTTCGGTCCGGGCCTGCCCCAACGGGACGGCCACCTTCGTGCTCGACCGCCTGGCGGCGGGCGACCCCCTCGACCGGGCGGTCGCCGAGGCCCGGCGCCGCGGCATCGCCGAGGCCGACCCCTCGGCCGACCTCTCGGGCGCTGACGCGGCCACCAAGGTGCGGCTGCTCGCGGCCCTGCTGTGGGGCTGGGAGCCGTCGGCGGTACGGGTCAACGCGGAGGCGGTGGCCGAGCGGACGGGCGCGGCGGCGGTGGCCGCGGCCGCCGAGGGGCGCCGACTGCGGGCCGTGGCGAGCGCCCGCGCGGACCGCCCGCTGCTGGTCGAGGTCCGGCTGGAGCGGACCGAGCCGGGCGACCCGCTGCACGCGCTCACCGGCCCGGAGAAGGCGGTCGTCTACGGCTGCCCCGAGGCCGGCGACATCACGGTGAGCGGCGGCCGGTCCAGCCCGCTCGGTGCGGCACTCGCGATGCTGCGGGACACTCTTGACGTCACGGCGGCCCGCACGCACGGCTTCGGCTGAGCCGCGCGGGTGCCCCGGCACTCACGGCGATCGTGGAGGTGTGGTGGGCACGGACCCAGTGGGCCGGCGGCGGGCCGACCGGACGGCCGGACAGAGCGGCGGCGGCGCGGACATGCGGCCGTGGCGCTTCGTGGTGTGGTTCGGCATCGTCAGCCTGCTCGCGGACTTCGTCTACGAGGGCGCCCGTTCCATCACCGGCCCGCTGCTCGCCTCGCTGGGCGCCTCGGCGACGCTGGTCGGCGTGGTGACCGGCGCGGGCGAGGCGGCGGCGCTCGTCCCGCGGCTGCTGTCCGGGCCGCTCGCCGACCGCACCGGGCGGTACTGGGGGCTGGCGATCGGCGGCTACGCGCTCACCGTCGCGGCCGTCCCGCTGCTCGGCGTGGCGGGCTCGCTCGGGGCGGCCTGCACCCTGGTGATCGCCGAGCGGGTCGGCAAGGCGGTCCGGTCACCGGCCAAGGACACCCTGCTCTCGCACGCCACCGCCGCCACCGGCCGGGGCCGGGGCTTCGCCGTCCACGAGGCCCTCGACCAGGTCGGCGCGGTCATCGGGCCGCTCACCGTCGCCGCCGTGCTCGCGGTCACCGGCGGCTACGGGCCCGCGCTCGGTGTCCTGGCCGTCCCGGGCGCCGCCGCCCTCGGCCTGCTGTGGTGGCTGCGTACCCGGGTGCCCGACCCGGGCCGTTACGAGTCCGCGGCAGAGTCCGCACGCGAGCCCTCGCCGCGCGCCCCGGCGACCCCGAGCCCCGCCCCGGCCCCCGCACGGCAGTCGCTGCCCCGCGCGTTCTGGGCGTACGCGGCGTTCACCGCGGCGACCATGACCGGCTTCACCACCTACGGGGTGCTCTCCTTCCACCTCGTCCGGCACCACTTGCTCACCGCCTCCGCCGTCCCGGTGCTGTACGCCGGGACGATGCTCGCCGGCGCGCTGGCCGGCCTGGTCACCGGCTGGCTGTACGACCGGGTCGGCCCGCGCACCCTGGTGGCGCTGCCGCTGCTGGCCGCGGCGGTGCCGGCGCTGGGTTTCGCCGACGCGGTGGCGCCCGCGGTGGCCGGCGCGCTGCTGTGGGGCGCCGCGCTGGGCGTCCAGGAGTCGACCCTGCGGGCGATGGTCGCCGATCTCGTCCCCGCGCCGCGCCGGGCGACCGCCTACGGGGTGTTCGCGGCCGTCGTCGGCGTCGCGACCCTGGCCGGCGGGGCGCTCACCGGCGCGCTCTACGCGGTGTCCGTCCCGGCGCTGGTGGCCACGGTGATCGCCGTCCAGGCCGCCGCCCTGGTGCTGCTCGCCACGGTCCGCCCGGGGCGCGGCCGTCCGTCCCGAGGCCGAGTCACGCCGGGGTGACGGCCTGGGGGAAGGCGAAGAGGCCGTCCGGGTCGTAGGCGCGTTTCACCCGCCGCAGGCGGTCGAGGTTGCCGCCGTAGTACGCCCGCGCCCAGTCGGCGAGCCGCGGGTCGGGGTAGTTCTGGTACGCCTCGCCGCTCGCGTACGGGCGCATGGCGGTCCAGACCTCCTGCAGCCAGGCCTGCGACTGCTCCACGCCCGGCCCCGAACCGGCCCCGGGCGACGGGTAGTTGGCGATGTACTGGGCCGCGAACAGGGCGCCGCGGTGGACGAAGGCGGTGTCCCCCGGGGCCACCCGGTTCACCGCGCCGCCCAGGGCGTCGAAGGCGACCGAGGCGCTCCCGCCCTGCGGCGCGACCTGCGCGTACCGGTCGACAGCGGTCACCAGCGCCGCGATCCCGGCCGCGCCGATCGGCCTGGTGTAGAAGTCGGAGCGGGCCGCGTACGAGATCCTGGTCAGCCGGCCTTCCGGGCTCTGTCCGGGCAGGCCGCCCGGCAGATGGGCGGCCGCCTCCGACCAGCCGGCCACCCCGCCCATCTCCTTCATGGTGTCCAGGAACGGCGCGGTGTGCAGCGACGCGGTGGCCGGGGCGACGGCCAACCGGTCGACCAGGTCGGCGAGTTCGCCCTGCGGGCCGAGGAAGTTGACGGTGCTGGTGAGACGCAGCCGGCCGTCCGGCCAGGTGTCCAGGTGCAGGTTCGCCCAGAGCTGGTCCGGCGCGCCCGCCACCCAGCTCTGCCAGGCCGCGACGACGGACCCGGCGGCCGACCACGGCCAGGACAGGAAGGCGTACGCGCAGCTCACCGCCGGGTGGGTGCGGAAGCCGAGGGACGTGACCACACCGAAGTTGCCGCCGCCACCGCCGCGCAGCGCCCAGAACAGCTCGGGGTCGGCACCGGCGTCCACTTGCCGGATCCGCCCGTCCGCCGTCACGACCTCCGCGCCCGTGAGGTTGTCGCAGGTCAACCCGTACGCGCGGCAGGTGACGCCGATACCGCCGCCCAGGGCCAGCCCGGCCACGCCCACGCTCGGGCAGGAGCCGGCCGGGACGGTCACGCCGTCGGCCGCCAGCCCCGCGTACACATCGATCAGCCGTGCGCCGGCCCCGACCGTGGCCGCGCCGCCCGAACCGCCGACCGCCGCCATCGACCCGACGTCCAGCACCATCCCGCTGCCCGAGGACCAGCCCGCGTAGCTGTGCCCGCCGCTGCGCACCGCGACCGGGACGGCGTGCCGGCGGGCGAAGGCGAGGCAGGTCGAGACGTCCTGGGCGGTGGCCGGGTAGACGATCCCGGCGGGGCGCAGGCCGTCGAACTGCGGCTGGTAGAGCCGGCTCGCGTCCTGGTAGCGGCCGTCCTGCGGGCCGATGACGGTGCCGCCGAGGTCCTTCGCCAGCGCGGCCCAGTCGGCCGGGCCGGCCGGGGTGGGGCTCGCCGTGCCCGGCCGGGGCGAGGGCGTGCCCGTGGGGGCCGACGGGTCCGGGGACGGCTTCGGTTCCGGCCCGCCGCAGGCCGCGAGCAGTACCGCGAGGGGTGCGGCGAGGGGTGCGATGGCCAGCCGCAGCACCCGCCTCCGGTCCGGTCCCGCCGGGAGGTCCGGCGTCGCTCCGCTGTCGCTCATGCCCGCCCCTCAGCCCGGGGGCCGCCGCTCCGGGACGCCCCCGGCGCCGCCGCCCATGGCCGCACGGTACCCGCCGGCCCCGTGATCGGGTGCCGACTTGCCACAACCACGGGGCGGTCGGCGGCGCGCGCCGGGAACCGGGGGAGCAGAGGGAGCGCGGGGAGCAGCACGGGCATGCGACCGACGGTCGCACCCCGCCCCCGCCCGGCGGACCCGGCTCGCGGGCCCTCACCCGGATGACCGCACACCGCTCCCGAGGCCCGCGCCCGCCCGCCCGTACGTCCGGTCAGCCGCCGTCCGCCGGCACGGCACCTGGTTGCCGTCGCCGCGGCGCGGTGCCTGAATGGACCCGGGGCGGATGTCCCCAGGTGAGGAGCGGGAGCATGCCGAAGGTCCGGGCGAACGGCGTCGACCTCCACTACGAGCTGACGGGCGCGGGCGAGCCGCTCGTCCTGGTGCACGGCTCCTGGGCCGACCACGCCAACTGGGACCAGGTCCGGCCGGCCCTCGCCGAGCGGTACCGCGTCCTGGTCTACGACCGGCGCGGCCACAGCCGGAGCGAGCGCCCGCCCGGGCCCGGCTCCCGGACGGAGGACGAGGACGACCTCGCCGCCCTGGTGGAGGCCCTCGACCTGGCTCCGGCGCACATCGCCGGCAACTCCTTCGGCGCCTCGACGGCGCTGGGCCTGGCGGTGCGCCGCCCCGAACTGTTCCGCACCGTCATCGCCCACGAGCCCCCGCTGATGGCGATCGTGCCGCCGGAGCCGGACCTGCTGCCGGTGATGCGGGCGGTCGAGGGGCGGATCGACTCGGTACTCGCGCACCTGCGCGCGGGCGAGTCGCGCGAGGGCGCGCGGCAGTTCGTGGACGAGGTCGCCTTCGGGCCGGGGACCTGGGACCGGCTGCCGCCGGAGCTCCGGGACACCCTCATCGCCAACGCCCCCACCTTCCTCGACGAACAGCAGGACCCGGGCTGGCCGCTGCTCGACCTCGCCGGGCTGTCCGCCCACCCGGGCCCCGCCCTGCTGACCGTGGGGACGGAGAGCCCGCCCTGGTTCCCCGCCATCGTCGCCCGGCTCGCGCGGGCGCTGCCCCGGGCGCGGGTCCGGACCCTGGCCGGGGTCGGCCACACCCCCCATGTCACCCACCCGGCCGAGTGGGTGCGGACCGTGACCGGCTTCATCGAGACGTACCGCTGACCGCCGGCCCCGGTCGGTCCGGCCCGCCCGCCAGCCATTCGGCCAGTACGGCGGCCTGGCTGTGGTCCACGTCCCTGGTGGCCGTCAGCAGGGTGAGCGGCTCGTGGGCGGCGAGCTCGCGCAGGTGGTCGACGGCCTCCCGGTGCCCGGCGTCGCGCAGCTCGGCGAGGTAGCGGCGGCGGAACTCGGCGAACCGCTCCGGGGCGTGGCCGTACCACGTGCGCAGCTCGGTCGACGGGGCGACGTCGCGCAGCCACTCGTCCAGGTGCGCGTCCGCCTTCTTCACGCCGCGCGGCCAGACCCGGTCGACGAGCACCCGCTGCCCGTCCCCGGGCGAGGAGTCCTCGTAGATCCGGCGGTAGCTGATCCGTTCGGCCATCTCGGGTCCTCCAGGGGTCGGCGGGACGGGTGCTCGTCGGTTGCCCCAGTCGTCGGCCACCCCAGTCGTCGGCTACCCCCAGTAGCCGACGTGCACCGCGGAGGCCTCCTCGAAGAGGAACGGTCCCGACACCTCCACCGTGCTGCCGCCCGCCGCGAAGACCGCGCGGCACGGCAGGTCGAGCACCGGCTCGTCCGGGTCCACGCCCGCGATGGCGTTCAGCTCGGTCGCGGCCAGCGCGTAGACGACCCGGCGGATGCCGCTCCAGTAGATCGCCCCGGCGCACATCGCGCACGGCTCGGTGCTCGAATACAGGACGGCGTCTGCGAGTTGGTGCGGGGCCAGGGTGCGGGAAGCCTGCCGGACCAGGTTGATCTCCGCGTGGGCGGTCACGTCGTGGTCGGTCAGGACGCTGTTCTCCGCGGTCAGCAGGACCTTCCCGTCGGGGCCGGTGAGCAGCGCGCCGAAGGGGTGGTTGCCGTGCGCCCGGGCGGAGGCGCCCAGCTCGATGGCGGCGAGCAGGTGCTCGGGGGAGTGGTCGGCCATGTCGGACTCCTCGGGCGGTGCGAAGGGGGGCGGAGGGGGCGGGAGGACGCACCTGTTCCGCCCGCAGGGCGGGATCGTAGCCGCTCGCCGCCGGGCCCCTCGACCAGTCTCACCCCGTCGGCGCCGGGCCGCCCCGGCACGGGTGGGGTGAGCCGGGCCCGGGGGCCCACGGGCGCCGGAGCCTCAGTGCTTCGTGGGGTGTGGGTCGCCGTGGTCGCGCAGCTCGGTGAGCACGGCCCAGGCCACCGACACCACCGGCACGGCGACCACCGCGCCCAGGACGCCGGCCAGGACGGCGCCGCCGATCACCGACAGGGCGATCGCCACCGGGTGGATCCGCACCGACCAGCCGAGCACCAGCGGGTGCAGCAGGTGGCCCTCGATCTGGCCGATCACCACGATCAGGGCGAGCACCAGCAGCGCGACCACCGGCCCCCGGGCGGCCAGCGCGACCAGCGCGGCGATCGCCAGGGCGATCGGGGAGCCGATCAGCGGGACCAGCGCCGCCACGAACTCCAGCACCATCAGCGGCAGCACCAGCGGCACCCGCAGGATCGCCAGCGCGATGCCCACCAGCGCCGCGTTGACCGCCGAGACGATCAGCACCCCGCGGGTGTACCCGGCGAAGGTGCGCCAGGCGGCCTGCCCGGCCCGGCTCCAGGCGGGGCGGGCCCCGGCGGGCAGCTGGCGCTGCGCCCAGCCCCACATCCGGTCGCCGGAGTGCAGGAAGAACACCGAGCAGAACAGCGCCAGGGCCAGCCCGGTGACCAGCTCGACGGCCCGGCCCGCGCCGCTGAGCGCGGTGGTCAGCAGCGCCGAGCGGTGCGCCGAGACGAATGCGCCGACCTTCGTCCGCAGGTCGGTGACGGTGCCCGCGCGCAGGTGGAAGGGCGCACCGGTGAGCCAGTGGTCGATCCGGCCGAGGCCGCCGCGCAGCTCGTCGCCGATCCGGTTCCACTCGTCGGCGACGTTCGTCCCGACCAGGGCCAGGATCCCGCCGACGACCGCGACCGCGCACAGGAAGGCCACCAGCACGGCCAGTGCGCGGGGCAGCCGCCGGGCCAGCAGGTCGACCAGCGGGCGCAGCACCGAGGTGATCACCAGCGCCAGGAACAGCGCGGTCACCGGTACCTGCAGTTCGCCGAGCACCCCGACGGCCAGGTAGGCGGCCACCCCGAGCAGCCCCAGCCGCCAGACGTACCCGGCGGCGGTGCGCAGCCCGGCAGGGACGTGCTCCGCGGGCGCTGCGGGCCGCGCCCGGCGTACCGCCACCCGGGGCGGGCGGCTGCCGAGCGGCCGGGGGCGCCGACCCGGTCCGGAGCGGTTCACGGCGGGCTCAGCCGGGAGTGTCGTGCGGGTCGCTCATGGGGGTTGCCTCCTCCGTCCTCGGCCTGTTCCCAGCGTCTCCCGGGGCTCCGTGCTCCGCACACCTCGGCGGGCCGCGGAGCACGGGCGCGGGTCCGACCGCCGGGGCGGCCGGGAAGGGCTCAGGTGCCGCCCCGCTGCGCTTCGTCGGTCGACCGCTGCTCCGCGCGGGCGGCGCCCGCCTGCTCGATCAGCGCCTGCACCTCACTCCAGGGGCTGCTGCCCCATGCGCCCGGGACACCGGGTGGACGAGACTGCAGCCATGCGGCCGGTCGCGGGTGAGAAGAGGGCGGCAATGGGTGCAATCGGTGCGGAGCGCGCGCGGAGCCTCCGGTGGCGGCCCGGGCCCGGGCGGGCGGAGCGGCAGCTGGCGACGGCGGGGCTGTGCGCGCTGGTCTGCCTGGCCGCGGGCGGGCTGTGGGCCGGGTACGTACTGGGCCACCTGGGCACGCCCGGGATCGCCGAGCCGACCCGGCACCTCGCGGTGCTCGGGTACGGGCTGGCCGCCGTCGCCGGCGGGGTGCTGGTGCACGTCCACCGCCCCGGCCTGGAGCTGGGCTGGGTGCTGCTGGCGTACGGGTCCGCGCTGATCCTGCCGCTCGCCGCCGAGACCCCGGTCTGGACGGAGGTGAGCGACCCGCGCTACGTCGGGGCCGTGGTGGTGCTCAAGTCGATCGGCTACACCGTCAGCGGCACGCTCTGGCAGGTGCTGCCGCTCTGGCTGCCGTACGGCCGGCTGACCGACCGCCGGTGGTGGCTCGCCATCGGCGCCGTGGGCCTGTGGATGCTGCCGCAGGCGAGCTACTACGTCTACCAGCCGACCGTGTTCGGCCGCCCCAACCCGCTCGCCGACAGCACCCTCGCCGACTGGCTGCGGCACTTCAACGGCACGCTGCACATCACCCAACTGGCCGTATGGGTCGCCCTGACCGTCCTGGTGGTGCTCGTCCCACTGGCCCGCACCCGCCGGGTCTCCCGGCACCGCCGGCACAACGTGCTGATCGCGATCGCCGTCTACCTGCTCTGGGCCGGCGCCGAGGCCGGCTACTACTTCAACGGCCAGAGCACCGCCTCGTACGCCGCCTTCGCGGCCGCCTCCGCCCTGTGGACCGTCACCCTCGCCGCCGTGGTGGTGCGCGACGGCTCCTGGCGGCTGGACCGCTCGGCCCGGCGGGTGCTCGTCGGGCTGCTGGTCGCCGCCGGGCTGGCCGTCGTCTTCGTGCTGCTGGCCGGGGTGCTGTCGACCATGCTGCTGCCGGGCCGGGGCCTCGGCGCGCTGTGCGTGGTCGCCGTGGTGTTCCTGCTCGCCGGCGGACTGCCCCGGGGCGTGCGCCGGGCCTCCGGCATCGTCGACCGCTGGTACTACGGCTCGCGCGCCCAGCCGTACCAGGTGCTGCGCAGCCTCGCCGGGCGGGTCAGCCAGACCGTCGACCCGCAGGACGTGCCCACCGTGCTGTGCGCCACGGTCGGGGACGAACTGCGGCTGCCCGGCGTGGACCTGACCGTCTCCACCCGCGGCGGTGAACGCCGGCTCGCCGCGGTGGGGGAGCCCCCCGTGGGCGGTGAGCGCTTCGCCCTGGTCCACCGCGGCAGCGAGATCGGCCGGCTCACCGTCGCCCCGCGTCCCGGCCAGCGCGCGCTCGACGACAGCGACCGCGACATCCTGCGCTCCCTCGCCGACCAGGCCGCGCCCGCCGTCGCCTCGCTCCAGCTGATGGAGGACCTGCGGGC
This sequence comes from Kitasatospora sp. NPDC096128, assembly GCF_040303105.1. Lineage (NCBI taxonomy): Bacteria > Bacillati > Actinomycetota > Actinomycetes > Kitasatosporales > Streptomycetaceae > Kitasatospora > Kitasatospora sp. NPDC096128. The sequence continues at coordinate 68,151 of NZ_JBEOSP010000040.1, forward strand.
CAGCCGCGAGCAGATCGTCGCCGCCCGGGAGGAGGAGCGCCGCCAGCTGCGCCGCGACATCCACGACGGACTCGGCCCGCTGCTGGCCGGCCTGCGGCTGCGACTGCAGGGCGCGGCCGCCGTGGACGACCCGGCCCGCTTCGCCCGCGCCCTGGAGGACGTCGCCGACGACCTGGCCACGGCCGTCCGCGAGGTCCGGCGGATCACCGACCGGCTCGGGCCCACCGCGCTCGGCGACTACGGGCTGACCCGGGCGCTGCGCCGCCTCGCCGACACCTTCAGCGGCGACGAGCTCACCGTCACCGCCCTGCTCGCCCCGGACCCGCTGCCCGACCTGCCCGCCGCCGTCGAGGTCGCCGTCTACCGGATCACCGCCGAGGCGCTCAACAACGTGCTGCGGCACGCCCGGGCGAGCAGCGCCACGGTGACCGTCCGGGTCGACCCGGGGCGGCTGGAGCTCGTCGTCGAGGACGACGGGCGGGGCCCCGGCGACGCGGCGTACCCGGGGGTGGGGCTGCGGTCGATGAGCGACCGGGCGGCGGAGATCGGCGGCAGCTGCACCGTCGATCCCGTCGTCGACCCCGCCGTGGGCTCCGGCCGGGGCACCCGGGTGCACGCGGTGCTGCCGCGCAACCCGGCGGCGGGCTGACGGGAGCGGCCGCGGGCCGGGCGGGGGTCAGTCGCAGTTCGGCGGGTTCGGGCACGGGACGTGACCGTGGTCGTGGCCCTTGCCGTGACCGTGACCGTGACCGCGTTTCTTGCCGAGGCCGTGGCCGTGGCCGTGAGCGCGGCCCTTGCGCCTCTCCTCGTCGATCGCCCGGTGCTCGGCACAGGCCTTGCAGCACCGGGCGGCGCGGGCGACCACGGCCGCGAAGACGACGACCCCAGCAGCTCCGGCGGCGACGGCCACCGGGTTGACCGATCTGGCGCTCATGGTGTCCTCCGGGAGGGATTCCGCAGGCCGGTCGACCCGCCCCTCCATGGCACCGCCGCACCTGCCCCATGCGCATGGGGCCACGGTCCCGTCCGAGTCCCGCCGCGGCTACGCTCCGTCGCGCTCCTGGGCCGCCGGCGTGGCCGCCGTGCGGGAGGCGCGGTGACCATCGAGTAGTCGGCGTCGGCCGCTTCTCCGCGGGTAGGGCGACGGAGTGGTACCGCGGTACTACGCGGCGTCCGATGATCAGTCCGCAGTGCCACGGATCCGGCCCCGCCGGGCCCTAGCGTGGAACCGTGGGCGGCCGGGAGGGCCCGGCCCCTGAACGTAAGGGCTAGCGATGATCGAGGCGCACCAGCTGACGAAGCGGTACGGGGAGAAGACCGCCGTGGACGGGCTGGACTTCACGGTCCGGCCGGGGGCGGTGACCGGGTTCCTCGGCCCCAACGGGGCGGGGAAGTCCACCACGATGCGGATGATCGTCGGACTGGACGCGCCCACCAGCGGGTCGGTCCGGGTCAACGGCCGCCGGTACGCCGAGCACGCCGCGCCGCTGCAGGAGGTGGGCGCGCTGCTGGAGGCCAAGTCCATCCACCCCGGCCGCTCGGCCTTCAACCACCTGATGGCCCAGGCCCACACCCACGGCATCCCGCGCCGCCGGGTCGAGGAGGTCATCGAGCTGACCGGCCTGCAGTCGGTGGCCCGCAAACGCGCCGGGGCGTTCTCGCTCGGCATGGGCCAGCGCCTCGGCATCGCGGCCGCCCTGCTGGGCGACCCGGCCACGGTGATGCTGGACGAGCCGGTCAACGGGCTCGACCCCGAGGGCGTGCTCTGGATCCGCAACCTGCTCACCTCGCTCGCCGAGGAGGGCCGCACCGTCTTCGTCTCCTCGCACCTGATGAGCGAGGTCTCGCTGGTCGCCGACCACCTGATCATCGTCGGGCGGGGCAGGCTGCTGGCCGACACCACCGTGCAGGAGCTGGTCCAGCAGGCCGGCGGCGACGTCGTCAAGGTCGTCAGCGCCGACCCGACCCGGCTGCGCTCGGCGCTCGCCGGACCGGGCGTGGAGATCACCGGCCGCTCCGGCTCCGAGGAGCTGCTGGTCACCGGGCGGACGGCCCGCGAGATCGGCCTCACCGCCGCCGAGGAGGGCATCGCGGTGTTCGAGCTGACCCCCCGGACGGTCTCCCTGGAGGAGGCGTTCATGGAGCTGACCCGGGACGCCGTCGAGTACCACGGCACCACCACCGTCGAGACCCAGAGGAGCGCGGCATGAGCACGATCGCCCCCAGCCAGACGTCGTCCACGCCCGCCGGGACGCGCCCCGCAAGCCCCGCCTACAAGGTGACGGCCGCGCGCGTGCTGCGCTCGGAGTGGGCCAAGCTCTGGTCGCTGCGCTCCACCTGGATCACCCTCGGCCTGGCGCTGCTGTTCCTGGTCGCCTTCGGCCTGATCGCCGCGTTCCAGTTCAAGTCGCGGATCACCTCCGGCCGCCCGATGGACCGGGACTTCGCCGACGCCGGCGCGCTGAGCCTGTCCCTGTTCGGCACCAACTTCGCCCAACTGGCGCTCGGCGTCCTCGGCGTGCTGGTCGCGGCCGGCGAGTACTCCACCGGCATGATCCGCTCCACCCTGGCCGCTGTGCCGCGCCGCCTGCCGGTGCTGTGGTCCAAGGCGGCGGTGTACGGCGTGATCGCGCTGGTGCTGGGCACCGTCGGGGTGTTCGTCACCTTCACGGCCGACAGCGGCATCCTGTCCTCCACCCGGGCGGCGATGACCCTCTCCGACACCGGCGTGGTGCGCGGCCTGCTCGGCGCCGGGCTCTACCTGGGCCTGGTCGGCGTGATCGGCGTGGCCCTCGGAGCGCTGCTGCGCTCGGTGGCCGGCGGCATCGCCGTCCTGGTCGCCTCGCTGATGCTGATCCCCGGTCTGACCTCGCTGCTGCCGACGTCCTGGCAGAGCCACATCAGCCCCTACCTGCCCAGCCACGCCGGTGAGGCGATGTTCGCCCTGCACCACGACTCGACCACGCTCTCGCCGACGGCCGGCCTGCTGGTCTTCCTCGGCTGGACGGTGCTCGCGCTCGCCGGGGCCGCCGTACGGCTGGTGCGCAGCGACGCCTGAGCCCGGGCGCTCCGGCGCCTGAGACACTCGCGGTGCGGTGCCGGACCAGACCGGCGCCGCACCGCTTCGTCCGGTTCCGTACGGTTCCCCTTCGTTCCGTCCGATCCTGTTCCGTCCCATCCCGTTCCGTTCGTACGACCAGCAGGGAGAACCACCGGTGAGCGAGGACCACTCCGCCTCCGCCGGCCCGTTCGCGGCCACCGACGCGCTGTCCGGCCACCCGTTGTTCGCCCGGCTGGCCCGGATCGGCCAGCGGCTGCGCGAGGCGGACCGCGACCACCCCTGGGTGCTGGACGCCGCCGTGGTGGCCGTGGTGTTCCTGGTGTTCGCCCTGCCCGACCTCTTCCCCGGCCACGGCGACGGCGGCCCGCACGAGCACCGGCTCAGCCTGGTCCGGCTCCCGCTGCCGGCCACCCTGGCCCTCCAGGCCGGCCTGGTGCTGCCGCTGCTGTGGCGCCGGCGCAGGCCCACGGCGGCCTTCGCCGCGATCATGGCGGTGTTCGTGCTCCAGTGGTCGCTGGGCGTGGGCCTGCGCGCCGACGCCGCCCTGCTGGTGGCGCTCTACAGCCTGGCCCTGCACGGCCGGCTGCGGCACCTGGCCTGGTCCTGCCTGGTGATGGTCGGGGCGATGGCGCTGGTCGCGGTGGAGGTGTCCGGTGGCGGGCTGCCGGTCGGGGACGCCCTGTTCTTCCTGGTCAGCGCCGCCACCGCGGGGGTGGCCCTGGGCATCGCGGTGCGCATCCGCCGCGCCCAGCTGGCCGGACTGCGCGAGCGCGCCGCCCGGCTGGAGATCGAGCGCGACCAGCGCAGCCGGCTGGCCACCGCCACCGAACGCACCCGGGTGGCCCGGGAGATGCACGACATCATCGGCCACAACCTGTCCGTCATCGTCACCCTGGCCGACGGCGGCGCCTACGCCGCCCAGACCCACCCCGAGCGCGGCCGCGAGGCGCTGCAACTGATCGGCGAGACCAGCCGGCAGGCGCTCGGCGAGCTGCGCCGGATGCTCGGCGTGCTGCGCGACCAGGCCGACCAGGCCGCAGAGTTCAACCCCCAGCCCGGCATCGCCGACCTGGACGGGCTGTGCGCCCGGATCCGCGCCGCCGGACCCCAGGTGGTGTACACCGTCTCCGGCGACCCGGACCGGCTGGACCGCGGCGTCCAGCTGATGGCCTACCGGATCGTCCAGGAGGCGCTCACCAACACCCTCAAGCACGCCGGAGCGGACACCCGGGCGCACGTCACCCTGACCGTCGACGCCACCCGGCTGCGGGTGCGGGTCCAGGACGCCGGCCCGCCCGGCGGCGCCCGCCCTCCGGCGCGCCCGGACGGCGAGGGGCACGGCCTGGCCGGGATGCGCGAACGCGCGGCCCTCTACGGCGGCACCGTCACGGCGGGCCCCGGTCCTGGGGGAGGATGGACCGTGGAGGCCGTACTGGACCTCACCCCCGACCCGACAGGCGGCCACCCGTGACCACCGTCCTCATCGTGGACGACCAGCCACTCCAGCGCTACGGCTTCCGGATGCTGCTGGAGAGCCAGCCCGACACCGAGGCGGTCGGCGAGGCGGCGCACGGCACCGAGGCCGTCCGGCTCACCGCAGACCTGCGGCCCGACGTCGTCCTGATGGACATCCGGATGCCCGGCATGGACGGCATCGAGGCCACCCGCCGGATCGTCGCCGGCGGCGGGCGCTCGCGCATCCTGGTCCTCACCACCTTCGACCTCGACGAGTACGCGCACGCCGCGCTGCGCGCCGGGGCCAGCGGCTTCCTGCTCAAGGACGCCCGGCCGGAGGAACTGCTCGCCGGGATCCGCGCCGTCGCCGAGGGCGACGCGGTGGTGGCCCCGGCCATCACCCGGCGGCTGCTCGACGCCTACGCCCATCACCTGCCGGTCCGCCCGGCCGGCGCGGCGCCCGTCGACGATCCCCGGCTGGAGGCGCTCACCGAGCGCGAGCGGGAGATCCTGGTGGCCATCGCCCAGGGCTGGACCAACAGCGAGATCGCCCAGCGGCTGGTGCTGGCCGAGTCGACCGTCAAGACCCACGTCAGCCGGGTGCTCGCGAAGATCGGCGCCCGGGACCGGGTGCAGGCGGTGATCTTCGCCTACGACCGCGGACTGACCCGGCCCAATCCGCCGATCAACAACTGATCTGCCGGCGGGCGCCCGGGGCCGTCGGCGTGCGGCCCCGGGCGGCCCTTCTGCCGTGCTACGCCTGGATGCTGGGGGAGTCCTGGGGTGCCCGGGCGGGGTGCGGGACGGCGCCGGGCAGGCCGTGGCCGGTGTGGTCGTCGGTGTGCCAGGACTGCGACTGGAAGGCGAGGAACACCGCCGCCCAGCGGTTCTCGTCCGGGAGGTGGATCAGCAGGGCGCCGTCCTGGTACACCCCGTCGTCCTTGCGGAACTGGCCGCTGTTGCCCTGGTTCATGTGCACGTCGTGCACGCCGTTGCCGGGCAGGAAGCCGAACACCTTGTCGGGGACGCCGGGTTCGGGCCCGAAGCGCTGGCCGAACACGTAGACGTCGGCGCCGTGGTCGGCGATCGCGTGCTGGACGTAGTGGTCGAGCAGGTCGGCGAGGTCGTTGTCCGGGCCCGGGAGGTCGGGCGGCAGCACGTGCATCGCGGAGCGGTCGAAGAGCTTGCCGCGGACGAAGTCCAGGCTCGCCGTGCCGGGGCGGGAGCCCAACTGCGTCCAGCCGCTGCCGGCGGGCGGGAGCAGGCCGGTGACCGGGTGCCGGAAGTCCTCGTCGGCGAGGTAGAGCAGGTCCGAAGGGGCCTGCTGGGAGAGCACGTTGACGGCCGCGCGGTAGTCGGTGCCGGCGGCGTCGCGCAGGTGGATCTGGTAGTGCGGGGTGCCGGTGGCGCCCTCGCGGCGCCGGTCGACGGCGGTGGCGGCGAGCACGCCGTAGTTGCTGATCGGCATGGGGCGATTCCTCGGGTGGGGTCGGCCAGGAGCAACTCCGTTATCGCGCACGGGCCGGGCGCGGTGCCGGGGAATCGGCGTTTGTTCATCTGACGTCCCCCGGACGGGTTTCCGCGGCACCGAACATTGACAAGAGCGCCGAACAGGGGCGTCAGGGCCGGTCGGGCGGTACCGGGGCGGGCGCCTTTCGAGCGTGCCCGGTCCGGCCGCGCAACAGCTCGGCGGTCAGGAACGCCGTCACGGCGGTGACGATCAGCAGCGGCATCGCGTCGGCCGCCTGCCCGCCGAGCAGCATCGCGGCCAGCACCGTGCTGGTCACCGGCAGCTTCGTCACGGCCGCGCCGGAGGCGGCCAGCCCGGCGGCCAGCGCCGGTGCGGTGCCCAGGCCCGGCAGCGGCGCGCAGGCCACCCCGAGGGCGCCGCCGATCAGGATCGCGGGGAAGATCGGCCCACCGCGCAGACTGCCCAGCGCGATCCCCCAGCCGAGTGTCTTGCACAGCACCAGCGCGAGCAGCGCGCCGATCGGCCAGGCGGCCGGATCGGCGGCGAGGGCGCTCAGGGTGGCCTGGCCGGAGAGCGCGGCCTCTTCCGGCGAACGGCCGGTGAGCAGCGCGTACGCGGCGACGCAGCCGCCGACCGCGACCGCGCAGCCGACGGTGCGGACGGCGGTCCGCCGGGCGGTCGGACCGACGCCGGGGCCGCCGGGGCCGCCGGGGCCGCCTGTCGTGAACGCCTTCACCCGGCGGCCGAGCGCCTGCCCCGTCACGCAGACCAGCGCGACCGCGACGGCCAGCGGCACGCCCCACAGGAAGTCACCGGGATCCGGGGTGCCGGTCGTCGGCACATGCGGCAGCGACAGCGCGCCGACCGCCAGGCCGGTCCAGTGTCCGAAGCCGGTGAACACCAGGGCGCCGACGCCGCTGGCGAGCAGGCAGGGCAGGATCAGTGCGACCAACTGCGGGCCGCCCAGCCCGGCCCCCTCGATCATCATCACCGCGGCCACCAGCGGGCTGCCGAAGATGGTGGAGATCGCCGCCGACGCCCCCGCCGCGCCCAGCACCGGTACGACCCGGGGGTTCCGGGCCCGGGTCGGGGCCCGGACGGCGAGCAGCGCGAGTCCGCCGCCCAGTGCCATCAGCGGCGCCTCCGGGCCGAGCACCGCGCCGAGCGGCAGGCAGCAGAGCGCGGCCAGTACCACCCCGGGCACGTCCCGGGGCAGGCTGGGCCCGCCGCCGGGCCCGTCCACCGGCACGTGCCCGCCGCGCCCCGGCAGCCGGGTGACGATCGGGGCCAGCAGCAGCCCGGCCAGCGCCAGCGCGGGCAGCGGCCACCACCAGGGCGCCCGGTCGAACCCGGCGGCGTCCGGCAGGCTCTCCCAGATCCAGTGCTGCAGCTCGTGTACCAGGCCGACGAACCCGAAGGCGACCAGCGAGATCGGGATGCCGACCAGCACCGCGACCAGCAGCAGTCCGAGGTAGCCCCGGTGCAGCAGAACCTCGCGCAGGGTGGGGCCGCCGCCCTGCCGCGGGGGCGTTTCCGGCGCCTCGGGCTCCGGCATGACCGCTCCTTCGGGTTTCTCAGGTGGGTGGGCCCCGTCCTGCGACCGAGTCTCGCCGGGGGCCGCCCGCCCCGCACGGCGTGCCGCCCGTACGAGCGCCGCACCCGGAAAGCAGGCACCCGTCGCGGTGGCGGCGGGTCACCGCTGCGGTTGCCGTACGGGCTGCCGCCGTGGGTGTGACTACCTTCCAGGAGGCGGTGGTCGATGGGTTCCCGGGTGGCCGGTCACGCAGCGCTCCTGGGAGGGAACGGATTCGTTCTCTAACATTGGTCGTAGGCCTGGTGGGCCGGACACCCCGGAAGGTGAGCAGCCATGTCCGCAGAAGCCCGTACCGCTGAGGACGGATCCGTGCACGCGGCGGCCGCCGCCCCGGTCCGTCGGCGCGGCGAGGCGCTGGAGAGCGCCATCTACCGGGCCGCCCTCGGGCAGCTCACCACCGACGGCTACGCCGGTCTGACCATGGAGGGTGTGGCCGCCGCCGCGCAGACCGGCAAGGCCGCGCTCTACCGGCGGTGGTCCTCCAAGGAGGAGCTGGTCATGGACGCGCTGCGGGCCGCCCTGCCCCCGGCCCGGCCGGCCCCGGACACCGGCAGCCTGCGCGGGGACCTCCTGGAGGTGGTGACCGGACTGCGCACCGCGATGTTCAGCGACCTGGGTGCCGCCGTCCGCGCCATCATGAGCGAGATCGACCACCAGCGCGCCCGGGTCTTCCTGGAGCTGGTGCAGGAGCGGGTGGTCGAACCCACCACCGCGCTGATCGCCGAGGTGCTCGACCGGGGCACCGCCCGGGGCGAGGTCCGCCCCGGGGCGGTCACCCCGATGGTCACCGACGTGGTGCCGGCGCTGATGCTGTACCGGATCAAGATGTGCGGCGGGGGCGCCGTGGAACTCGATCCGGTGGCGATCGTCGACGAGGTGCTGCTGCCGATCGTCCGCCGGTGACAGCAGGCGTGCCTCAGGCCCCGCTGTGGCGCAGCATGTCCTCGCGCTCGACGACCTTGACGCGCTCGCGGTCCTCGGCCTGCCCGAGCTCCCGCTCGTGGGCGTCGAGCTGCTTCCAGCCGTCCCAGGTGGTGAAGCGGACGCCGCGGGCGCGCAGGTGCTCCTCGATCGCCACCGGGTCGGGCTCGGTGGCGCCGGGCAGCCGGCCGGTGGCGTGGTCCTCCAGCAGGCAGGCGACGGTCTCGTTGGCGTCGCCCTTGGTGTGGCCGATCAGGCCGACCGGGCCGCGCTTGATCCAGCCGGTGACGTAGACGGCGGGGATGTGCGAGCCGTCGCCGTCCAGGACGCGGCCGGCCCGGTGCGGGACGGTGCCGGAGACCGGGTCGAAGGGCAGCTTGGGCAGCTCGTCGGAGTAGTAGCCGACGGCGCGGTAGACCGACTGGACGTCCCAGTCGGTGTGCCGGCCGGTGCCGCGCACGTTGCCGGTGCCGTCCAGCTCGGTGCGCTCGGTGCGCAGGCCGACGACCTTGCCGTCCTCGCCGAGCACCTCGACCGGGGACTCGAAGAAGTGCAGGTAGACCCGGTGGGGGCGGTCGCCGACGTCGCGGATCGCCCAGTTCTCGACGGTGGCGGCGACCAGGTCGACGTGCTTGACGGCGCGGCGCTCGGCGATCGAGCCCTCGTCGTACTCGATGTCCTCGGGGTTGACGATGACCTCGATGGTGGGCGAGTGGTCGAGCTCGCGCAGCTCCATCGGGCTGAACTTGGCCTGGGCCGGGCCGCGGCGGCCGAAGACGTGGACCTCGACGGCGCGGTTGGCCTTCAGGCCCTCGTACACGTTCGGGGGGATCTCGGTGGGCAGCAGCTCGTCGGCGGTCTTGGCGAGGATCCGGGCGACGTCCAGGGCGACGTTGCCGACGCCGAGGACGGCGACCTTCTCGGCCTCCAGCGGCCAGCTGCGCGGCACGTCCGGGTGGCCGTCGTACCAGGAGACGAAGTCCGCCGCGCCGTAGGAGCCGTCCAGGTCGATGCCGGGCAGGTCGAGCGAGCGGTCGGCCATCGCGCCGGTGGAGAAGACCACGGCGTCGTAGTGGCGGTGCAGGTCGTCCAGGGTGAGGTCGGTCGGGTAGTCGACGTTGCCGAACAGGCGGACCTGCGGCTTGTCGAGGACCTGGTGCAGGGCGGTGACGATGCCCTTGATCCGCGGGTGGTCCGGGGCCACGCCGTAGCGGATCAGGCCGAAGGGGGCCGGCATCCGCTCGAACAGGTCGATCGAGACGCCGGGCGCCTTCGCGGCGTCGGACTTGAGCAGGGCGTCGGCGGCGTAGATCCCGGCGGGGCCGGCTCCGACGATGGCGACTCGGATCGAACGGGTCATGCGGGTGAATCCTCCGGGCGGGCACACGGCGGGGCCGAATGGTCTGGACCCTTGCAGCCAACCCGCCGGTCGCGCGGAGGTGTAGGCGGTGTCGATCTATGACCTCATAGAGCCGACCTATGGCCGGCCCGGGAACTTCCCGGGCCGGCCGGACGTCAGTCGGCGTCGATCGGAGCGGCGGGCGCCTGCGGCGGGACGGCCGGCGCCGGGACCGGTGCGGCCGGTGCGGGCGCGGCCGGGGCTGCCGCGCCCTCGTTGAGCCGGTTCGCGGACGCCTCGAAGAACCGCAGCATCTCCACCGGGAACGGCAGCACCAGCGTCGAGTTCTTCTCCGCCGCCACCTCGACCACCGTCTGCAGCATGCGCAGCTGCAGGGCCGCCGGGGTCCCGGACATCATGGCCGCCGCCTCGGCGAGCTTGGCGGCCGCCTGGAACTCGCCGTCCGCGGTGATGATACGGGCCCGGCGCTCACGGTCCGCCTCGGCCTGGCGGGCCATCGAGCGCTTCATCGAGTCGGGCAGGCTGACGTCCTTGATCTCCACCCGGTCGATGTGCACGCCCCAGCCCGACGCCGGGCTCTCCAGCATGACCTCCAGGTCGTGGTGGAGGTTCTCCCGGCCGGACAGCAGATCGTCCAGCTCGCTCTTGCCGATGATCGAGCGCAGCGAGGTCTGGGCGACCTGCAGCATGGCGAAGTTGTAGTTCTGCACGTCCACGGTCGCCCTGATCGGCTCGATCACGCGGAAGTACAGCACCGCGTCGACGCTCACCGAGACGTTGTCCTTGGTGATGCCCTCCTGGGTGGGCACCGGCATGGTGACCACCTGGACGTTCACCTTGCGCATCTTGTCCAGCACCGGCACCAGCAGCGTCAGGCCCGGCTCGCGGACCGTCCCGCGCACCCTGCCGAGCCGGAACACCACGCCGCGCTCGTACTGCTGCACCACCCGCACGCCGGTCGTCAGCAGGAAGAGGACCACCACGGCGACGATCACGAGTACTGCCACGCCTGTTCTACCTTCTCCCCGTCGCGGTGCGGCCGGGCCGGGTCCGGAGTGGCCCTGTCGCCGGGCGCTCGCCGCGCGCAGCACAGTATGCTCCCGGCCGGAGGGCACGGTAAGGCTTGTGCAGGGGGATCTTGACGCAGCGTTGACGACGCCGGTCGATCCGGGCGCCGGGGCCGCGCCGTCGCCACCGCTTCACGGCGACGGCGACGGCGGTGGCGACGGCCCCGCGCGCGGCTCAGGCGCGGAAGGCGTCCGCGTGCTCGGCGGCGAACTCGGCGAAGGAGCGCGGCGGACGGCCGGTCAGCTTCTCGACGTCCGGGCTGACGGCCGAGGCCGCCCCGGCCGCGTACAGCCCGTACAGCTCCACCATGCCCTCGGCCCGCCACGGCTCCCAGCCCATGCCGAGCAGGCCGTCCAGGGCGGCCTCCGGAGTGAGCGCGGTGTACGAGACCGGGTGGCCCGCGGCGGCGCCCAGCTGCTCGGCCAGCTCGCCGTGGGTGAGCGCGGCCGGGCCGGTCAGGGTGTAGACCGCGCCCTCGTGCCCCTCCGTCGCCAGCACCTCGACGGCGGCCGCCGCGACGTCCCGGGCGTCCACGTACGACACCGCGCCCTCGCCGCCCGGCACGGCGAGGTGGCCGGCCTTGACGGTCGGGGCGGTGCCGAGGAAGTTCTGGTGGAAGCCGTTCGGGCTGAGGACGGTCCACGGCAGGCCGGAGGCCTTGAGGTGGTCCAGGCCCGCCACGTGCGAGCCGACGAAGCGCACTCCCTCCGGCCGGTACTCGACGCCGGCGGCCGCGTGCAGCACGATCCGCGGGCGGCGGCCGGTGCGGACGGCCGCGTCGATCACGTTCCGCTCGTGCTCGGCCATCTCCGGGTGCACGGCGACCAGCAGGTAGACGGTGTCGGCCCCGGCCAGCAAGGCGTCCAGCGAAGCCGGGTCGGCGAAGTCGGCGGCGACCCGCTCGACCCCCGCGTCCCACTCGGCCGGGCCCGCGGACCCGGCGCGCACCAGCGCCCGCACCTCCAGGCCGCGCTCGCGCAGCCCGGCGACGATCTTCGAGCCGACCGTACCGGTGGCACCCGTCACGACGATCACGGATGTGTCTCCTTGCTTCCCCGTTGTTCCCCGTTGCCGACCCGGACTTGATTCCACGTCAGGGGGATGATTGCAGGCGGCGGAGGGCGGATCAAGGTCGGGTTCCCGTTACCGGGTGCGGGGTGGGCCGACACGCACGGGGCCCCGCCGTTCCTCGACTCGGGGTGGGCCGGACGCTTGGATGGATCCGGCCTGGTCACCGCCCGGACACCGGTCCGGGCACCCCCTTGGCGAGCCGAGGAGCCACCACCGTGAACGACACCCCCGATCCCGACCCCACCGCCGTGGCCGACCGGATCGCCGAATGCCGCGAGCAACTCGGCCTCAGCGAGGACGCCCTGGCCCACCGGGCCGCGATGGCGCCCCAGTACCTGCGCCACCTGCTGGTGGCCGGCCCCGCCTTCGACCCCGGCGGTTTCGTCCGGATCGCGGCCGCCCTCGGCACCAGCCGGGAGGAGCTCCTGGAGGGCCGCGCGGACGCCCCGCCCGGCCGCGGCGGACCCGGCCCGCGGCCCCGGCTGCTCGACCTCACCGACGCCGAGTGCTGGGAGCTGGTCGGCACCCACGGGATCGGCCGGATCGCCCTGCCGGTGCGACCCGGCCCGGCGGTCTACCCCGTCAACTACGTGGTCGACCAGGCCACCTTCGCCTACCGCACCGGCGAGCACACCGCCACCGCCCCGGAGCCGGGGGCGGAGGTGTCCTTCCAGGTCGACCGCATCGACGAGTACCTGGGGCGCGGCTGGAGCGTGCTCGCCCTCGGCTCGGTCCAGTACGTGGACGACCCGGAGGAGCTGCACCGGCTCGACGGCCTGCCCGGCGCGGCCCCCTGGGCGGGCGGCGACCGGCCGCGCTGGGTCCGGATCCGCCCGGCCGAGATCAGCGGCCGGCGGCTGGTCACCGGGTGACGGCCGGTCATCGACCAGCGGCCGGCTGACGGTCGAGGCCCGTACGGCCGCTCGGCGGGCGGCCGTTGACCGCCGGGGCATACTCCTCGGATGGACGGAACCGCGAGGGACACCTGGACCAACACCACCCACGACTGGGCCGCCGCCGTGGACGCCGGGCACCTCGACGAGGTGCGGGCGGATGCCGCCGGTTGCGCCCCGGGTGGCGTGGCGCATCTCGTGCTGGAGGTGCTCGCCTACCCGGCCGACGAGGCGGACGCGCGCGGCGCGGGCCGGTGCGTGGTCACCCTGCACCCCGGCGGCTCGGTCTCGGTCCGCGACGACGGGCGGGGCACCGACACCCGGGTCGACGAACACGGCGAGGCGGTCAGGAAACCCGTCATGGCGACCAAGGACCTGCGCTTCTTCGACGACCCCGGGGCGGAGCTGCTCCCGGACGGCCACCCGCGTCGGGGCATGTCCGTCGTCGCGGCGCTCAGCACCCGGCTGCTGCACACCAACCGACGGCTCGACGGCGCCTGGACCCAGCGCTACGAACACGGCCTCCCGGTCACCGGCCTCGACCCGGTCGAGCCGGACGGCACCACCGGCACCTGCGTGACCTTCCACCCGGACGCCTCGCTGCTCCCGCAGAGCCCCTTGGACGCCGACCGGCTGACCCGGTGGGCGGCGCACTGGCCCGCCCTGGACGTCCGGGTGCTGGACGAGCGGGGGCTGGACGAGCGGGCCGCGTCCACCGGGCGGGACGGCGGATAGCGGACGGCGGGTAGCGTGCGGCGTGGAGCCGGGTGCGGATGGGCGTGACACTGGGCGTGGCGGTCCTGACGGTGGGGGACCGCCCCCGGGAACTGTGCGCACTGCTGGACTCGGCGGCCGCCCAGGAGGGCGACCGCGCCACCGTCGTGGTGCTCGGCCAGGGCGCCCCGCTGCCCGAACTCCCGCCCGGGGTGCACGCGGTGGAACTCCCCGAGAACCTCGGCATCCCCGGCGGCCGCCCCGCCGTCCGATCCGCCGCAGCACGGTGGGGCGGATGACCCGGTCGGGTCGGCCTCCGGTGTGCCGACCGGGTCCTGCCGTGTTCCGAGGCCGGGCGGCCGCCTTGTAGCGGGCCGTACCTGCGGCTACGCTCACGGCCATGAAGCAGTTGAACGTCCGACTGGACGACGCCGTGCACGAGGCCCTGGAGCAGCGCGCGGAGGCCGCCGGGATGAGCCTGCCGGACTACGCGCGCAAGGTGCTGGCCGAGGAGGCGGACGAGCGGCGCGAGCGGTTCCTGACCGCCGCCGCCCACTTCGCGCAGGCCTGGGGGCCGGCGTTCGAGGAGGAGTTCGGGCCGTACCCGCGCAGCACCCGCGACGCCACGGCGGACGCGGCGTGATCCTGCGGATCGACCGGGTCTGGCTGCTCGACATCGCCCACCAGTTCCTGCCGGGCGACCCGGACATCACCGACTACGGCACTCTGGCCGCCGCCGTGGCCCGGCACGCCGACGAGGTGATGGACGTGCCCGTCTACGGCGCCGTGCACCAGCGCGCGGCCGCCCTGATGCACCAGCTGATCAGGGTCCCGGCGCTGGAGTCCGCCAACGAGCACTTCGCCGCCGTGGTCGCCGCCTCGTACCTGAGCGCCTCCGGCGTCATCGTCACCGCCGACCCCAAGCAGGCCGTCGACCTGGCCGTCCGGATCCGCGCGGGGAGTACCGACGTCCGGGAGACCGCGAGCGCGATCCGCACCTGGTACCGCTGAGCCCGGGGAACCTGCCCGCGGCTGCCACCGCCGCGATTCGGCGCCGATCGACCGATTTGTGATCACGGTTCGGTGACCTTCCGTCGGCCGGGGGCCTTGATGACCCTTTCCTGGCGATCGAGGGGCGATAGGTTTCGCCGGAACACATTCTTGATCACCACGGGGGATTCACCATTTCCACTCAGTCTGCCGAGCTGCCCGACGCCACCGCGCCCACGGAGACCGCCTCCGCCGCCCCGGCCGAGGAGTCGCCCGTCTACGGCGAGGGGCAGCTCACCTGCTCCGTCTGCGGCTCCGTCCCGGCCGTGGACGCCACCATCCGCGGGCACCAGGGCTTCGTCATCGTCCTGCGCTACCTCAAGCGCCGGGGCCCGTACTGCCGCAGCTGCGGCATCGCCACGCACCGCGAGATGGTCTCCGACAGTCTCTGGCAGGGCTGGTGGGGCATCCCGTCGATGATCATCAACCCGATCGTCATGCTGTTCAACATCCCGCAGCGGCTGAAGATCAACAAGCTGGCGGAGCCGTGGGGGGGGGGGGCCCCCCCCCCCCCCGCGCCCGCGCCGCCGGGGGGTCAGCGGCGCCCGCGCATAGGGGT